>NZ_FYBH01000263.1 GCF_900185595.1 Calothrix rhizosoleniae SC01 | reverse complement strand
ATATGTTGAGATATTCACTATATAAAATATTTTCAGGCAACAAAATGGCAAACTTCCGGTTCAGTAAGAAAGTCAGGTGGCTGTTTGGTTTCAAGAACTGTTACTGTGTATCCACATTCTGTTAACAAGAAATAACACTCACGGGCTAATTCGCGAGAATGAATTTCAATAAACAGTTTTGGTTTATATTGACGCAAGGTATTCACTGCACCACGTAGAACAAAAATTTCAGCACCTTCAACGTCAATTTTGATTAGATCTGGCTTCTCAAGTCGCCCTGATTGGACAAGTTCATCTATTGTCTCTATCCGAACACTAATCTTGTTTTGTTCTTTTGCGTTTGACTGAAAGGAACTAGATGCAAGTTTTCCCATGCTAGCCTCAGGCATCACTAAAAACTCAGCCTCACCTGCTTGTTCACCAACTGCAATATCTAGCAAATTCATTGACGACAAGTTAGAATTTGCATCAATAACAGCTTTGATTTGTTGACAATTATCTGGCAATGGCTCGAAGATGTATACCTTTTGAGCACCTGCTAAAGCTAATATGCCACTGAAAAAACCACGGAAACCCCCAATGTCATAGCATACATCCCCAGCACTAACTGCTTTTGCAAGTGCAGTAGAAAAGTCTACTTCATAAGTACCCGTCCAAATCAGCTTATCATCTGGTAAACAAACAGGGTAGTTTAGTCCACATGCTGGTCCTGCATTAATTGTGTGAATAAACTTTTGATTATTGAGGAATTGATTTACTAACCAACGCTGAAAAGAGGCGATAAATGGGATATCTTTGATACGAATACGCCACTGCCAAGGGACAAAAGAAATACTCTGTCGAAGGATCTGTGAAATCATAATTGCTTTCTTGATTAGCTATGTTAGAGTAAAAATAAAACCTTTTTAAATTGATAAGGCGTATTCCGCAGCTTGTAATATCCTGTCGGCTTGTAGTTCCCAGCAAAATTTGTCTTCACCTACTTGTAAAGCTGCTTCCTTGGCAGCACTTAATTTACTCGGTGTTTGAAGTAAATCTTCTATTGCTTTAGCCAAAGCACAAGGATTATTACTAGGTATTAATCGACCAATTTTAGGCTGTTGTGACAAAATTTCTCTCTGACCAGCAGTATCAGTCGCAATAACAGCTAATCCTGCTTGTAGATATTGAAATAGTTTGTTGGTTATAGTAAATTGTCTATTTAAACAGTAGGGAACTTCTAAGGCTAAACCAATATCATGTTCAGCAATACGAGATAAAAGTTCTGTATTAGGAACAGTAGGATGAATAAATATGCGATCGCGCCACTCACAAGGGATAATATTTTCAAACTGCTGACGATAACTTTCAGGATAGTTACCTCGCAGATGAATTTCCACAGATATCTTTAGATATGGTAGAGCTTGAAAAAGAGTTTCCAGTCCTCGTCCTGGTCCAATAGTTTGAGAGAACCAATGTAGAGAGGGCAATTTAACATTCTTGCGATCGCGCATCTGATTATCTATGTTCTGTCGTTCCTCCCAAGGAAATGCATTGTAAATAACTGTGGGTTTTACAACCTGATAATTTTTAGCTAAAGCTTCAGCTAAAGCATGGGAGGTGGTTAAACTGTAAGTACAATTACGAATAAGACGACTCTCCAGTACTCTTAGATGTTTGATAGGTCGAATAACACGGTCTTTTGGCAATAGGTCTTCTGAATACCAATCTTCAAAATCTACTCCCACTCGGAAACCTTTATCGAGAAGTTGATTACCCACCCAAAGACCAGCTTCCAAGTGTACAATTGTCAGTTCAGCATTGGTTTGGTAAGCCACGTTCAGCATTTCCTTAGTTCCATAACCAAGTAGTTCTGGTGAAAATATGCTGAAGCGTTTGAAAACTCCTTTGACTAAACGTGACTGTAAACGAATGTATAAGTTTTTGAACTGGTGGTTAGATTGCAGATCAAAGATAGGTTTAAACTGCCATTTTTTATTAGCCATGAGTAGGCGATCTCGTCTGGCTAATTCGGGATCAAACCAAAAACCTAGAACTATAACATCATGTCCTGCATTCGCTAATGTTTCTGCTTCTTTTTGAGGTCGAGGAGCATTACATAGATGACCAGAAGTCAAGATTAAAATTTTTGCCATTCATTTAAGAATAACTACGCAGGTTATTAAAAAATACAACTAGGAAAAACAAGATTACAGAGAACTTTGGCATAAAAGGTAGATATAAAGGAGCTCAAGCTCTAAACACTTCTTTGTTATGAGAGTATTACTTACGGATCAATAACCATATTCCAGGTAATAGTTCTAGAGGATTAAAACCCCACTGATTCGCAATTTCCTTAAGTTCTGATTCTCCAAACCCTTCATGACACTCGATGCACATGGCATCTACTAAACTTAACCATTCACAACGCTCTTTCAGGAGAATACCTTCATAATCTTCAATATCTACTTTCAAAAGATTTATTCGCTCCCAAGATAACTTCTTCATCAAGCTCAAGATACTAATTGCTTCTACTTGAATTGTTTCACCTGTAAAAGCTTGCCCATACTCGATATTTGCTATCTTATGACCATAATCTAGAGGTGCTATTTCCATAGAAATAGCAACATCTTCAACCGCTACTGCTGCGGGGAAAATTGTAGCCTTGATTCCGTTCATTTTGATATTTTCTTGGAGAGCCTCAAAATTGTTTGGTATTGGTTCAATAGCAGCTATTTGAGCCTTTGGATATTTACGGCCAAAATAAATACTAGTAAATCCTACATTAGCTCCTAAATCTAGAATAGTATTTGGTGAGAAAGGTAAAGGAAAATCATAATATTTATGATCGAAATACCTCACTAAAAATTAAGTTATCAGAGCCTTGATTATCCCTAACTATCACCTGTATATTCCCAATAGGAGGTGGGTAAACGAATGAGATATGGCGCTGTTTTTTTGACCATTTTTTAAAATTTTTTTATTACTGTATAACCATAACAGTCTATTAATACGATCATTCCAAGTTGGGCATACCTGGCAACTATGAAGAACATTTTGACTTAAAGCGATAGGATTCATTGATTTAGTTGATTAATTTATACTGTTAATTGAACTTCTTCTAATATTTCTAAATAATGTTGGGCACACCTTTCTAGACTAAGGTTTTCCAATATATACTCGCGAGGTACAAACTCCTGATTGTTGAGTTTCTCAAGAAACTCATCTAACTTGACAGGGAATTCACTGATGTTTTTAAACTTTACTCCGCAGCGATTATCCCAATACGGTACAGAACTTACAGGTGCAAACTTGACTCTATGTGGAAAATATGTAGGGTCTTGCCAGTACCCCCCCCTATCCCAAGCTAAAATAGGAACACCACATGAAAGAGCTTGCTGATAGGCAATGCCTTGAGTTTCATGTTCGCACAGGAATATCATTGCTTTACTCCTAGCTAAAAGGGAGTGAAATTCTTCTTCTTGATAGAAACCGTAGCGAATTATTTCTACTTTTAAACCATGCCGATATAAATATGATTGTATGGGAGCTATTAAGTCATACTCGTAACGCTCGTGTTCCCATCTAACTTTATCGTATAGAAGTATATCAATATCTTTGTTAATCAGTGGTATTGGTGCCCATGTATCTGTGTCAATTCCTACTGGCCAAGCTAAAATATTATTTCCATAGTATGGTTCCCACATTTTTTTCATCCATTTTCCCGGAACGAGCACTTTTTTTACTGGCAAGCACTCAAATAAATTGGGAGCATCGCAGGGATGGGAAAAAACTGATGCCCCAAATAAAATAGAATTTTCCCAAGGAATTTTATCTAAAACATGAGGCTTGCCAATAATACAAGCTACTTCTTCAGGATGTTTTTGAATATAGCGATAGTCATTAACACGATAAGAAATACCAAGCCGCTCTAGTCCAGCACAAAGGTTAAAAAAAACTCGCTTGTGACCTCCTGGTCTGGTTTTACCACGCACTAGACGGCGAATAATACGACGAGGGTAGCGATCTAAAGGAAGCCAGCGATCATTTTCTGGTTCCTCATAAAAAAGATTAAGAGATTTCATAAACTTTAAATAATCTTCTCCAACCAAAGACTTTGCGCTCGACGATCTTGAAGATTGGGGAAATAATTCCTAAAGTCAGGTAAAGAATGCTGGAGGAAGTGCCCTGCCCATAAAACTTCAAAAGCATTACTAAATGTTAAAATACATTGAACTAAATATTGCTCATTGAATCCATACCGCTCTTCAATAGCCCAATGTGTGGGATAGTCGTATGGTAGAAAAATATCATGAATATGAATTACTACTCCAGGCCTTAATTCAGGGATAATCTGCGTATAAAGAAATGTAACATCATTGCCAGTCTGAAGCTGATGGCTAGAGTCGATAAATAATATATCTCCAGCCTGCAGGGAACTGAATATACTT
Source organism: Calothrix rhizosoleniae SC01 (assembly GCF_900185595.1). Lineage (GTDB taxonomy): Bacteria > Cyanobacteriota > Cyanobacteriia > Cyanobacteriales > Nostocaceae > Calothrix_A > Calothrix_A rhizosoleniae. The sequence continues at coordinate 20,050 of NZ_FYBH01000263.1, read as the reverse complement.
ATGTCTTCCTTTGCAAGAGTTTCCACTGGTTGCAGGTAGCTCTTATCTACCAGCTTGCTGATCTCTGTTCTAGGTTCAGGATCTATGGACACTATTTTAGTATTAAGTTCTCCATCAAGAATTGCCTGACGAGTTATTTTTGTACTGTTACCACATCCCACTTCCAGCACAATGCTAGGTTGAAATTTCCGAATCATTGTGTAAAGAATTTCAGCATCTGGAGATGTGAAGAATGGATTGTCATAAGTATAACCTACGGCATTTATAACTGTATTTGCAAGCTTATTAAGATCACTCTGATAATTTTCCAATGCAATAATTATTTCCTTGAATTTATCAGAATTAAATCCTGAGGGAATTTTGAAAACAGGAGACTTAAAATAGCCATTTCGTTTTAAACTGATTAGGCGTGTTTCTTCTGCTTTTTCTGCTGTTAAACTGTCAAGCCGAAGATTTATTGGAGCAAGAGTACGATTAATTATATTAATAATTTGTCTAGCTATAGTCATGATTTGTAAAGATAATTTTGGTATTTATGAAGCCTTAGTTTAGTCTAGTTTCCGGTGCGAAACTTCAAACAGTTACAAAGATTGAGGTACATCAAAATCTCAGCAGGTGTGGTCAAAATTTGAGTGGGGAAAATATAGAATATAGAATATCGGCTGGATTTTTAATAAAGTTCGGTACATCTAATTGGATGGTAATTGTGTTTAAGCTTAATAATAAAAAACTGCTTCTGCAATCTTAATATAATATTTTTTACTCTACGAATGTCAAAACTACTTTATCATTTAATTTGGGATAGTTTTTCCATAGTTAATGGAGAAGTAAAAAAATCTTCATTTCCTAAAATTTTTTCTAATGGCCAAAACCACCATTTAATTCTAAGTAATTCATTTATAATTTCTGACGTAAATCGCCACTTTATAAGTCTAGCTGGATTACCTGCATAAATTGCATAAGGTGGAATATCTTTTGTTACTGTTGAATTAGCTCCAACTACGGCACCATCACCAATAGATACTCCTGGTAGTATGATGCTTTGAGTCCCCACCCAAACATCAGATCCGATTTTAACTGAGCCTTTTGAAAATAAATCATTGGTAGATGGCTTATCAAAAATAATGCCATTCATAAAATATGTGCTTGCTGTATTTAAATTATGGTTAACAGTCGTAACTTCAACCATAGGTGCGATCGAACAAAATCTTCCGATCTCTATTTTGTTAATTGTGGATATTATCCTCGAATTTTTTTCAATAGCTGTGTTAACTCCTATTTTTACACACCCGTCAATATGAATACTTTCTAAACGCACTTCCTTTTCAATGGTTACATTTCCTGAAATATGGCTATTATAAATATATGCTTGAGGAGATATTAAATCTAATTTTTCTATATAACTATTATATATATTTTCATAGCCTTTTATTGCTTTATTTTTTTGATAAGTATGATAAATATACTTTAAAAATTTCAAACTCACTAGTACTACCCTATTAAAATTTTATGGTTATACCTTTACATTGGATTTTTCAATACAAGACTTAGCTGGTAAACTCACTAATGCAATAAGTTTTTTTTTGATAAGCTCTACCTTATCAAGATAATTATATGAGTTAACACTTGTATCATTTGTACTTATTAAATAATTAAGATTCAGACTAATACCTAAATTAAAAAAACTTTGTATATAATATTTAACGTCAGTATGCAAAGTTTTATTTAGATTATCTTGAAATGTGTCTGAGTTAAATTCATAAATTCCTTCAATATCAGTAAATTCTGCTTCTCCCCATCTAAATGCTGGTTTTCCGTGTATTAAACCTTCTAGAAGAACCGTGCCGCATAATGAAGCAACTGCACTACATTTTTTAACAATATCTGAGCTCAAATAAAGTGGATTGATAAAGATAACATTCGGCAATGTATTAATCCTTTGATAATAACTATTAGGATGGGTGTCAAGATTAGTAAGCATATAAGGATTGATTTTGACAACTATTTTCCATCCTACTGGTAAAACTTTGGAAAGCTGAAAAATACATTCCATTTCATCTAAGGTTTTTGATAAGGTAAGGGTGTTACTCTCAGGAATTAAATGCATAGCAAAATATATAAAAGGTTCGTGAGGTAATTTACTATGGTTTAGTTGATTGTCTCTTTGATAAAGAATAGAGCGATAACTGGCTATACATAAAGTTTTCATATAACTCCACCAAGTAGGTAAAAAATAATCTCTTTTTCCCCAACTACTGTACTTGTTCCAAACAAATAAACTAGACTTTAACGTATATCGAATATTCCGCCCAATAAGAATGATTTTACTGCTAAAAGTAAGATTGTTTTTTATGTTATCCCAAGTTGAACTAAAGGATGAATAGGGATGCATTTGGGAGCTAAGCATTTTATCTATATATTTTTCTGCTTCAGGACATTTGTTATTTGTAGATTTTAAGCGATTCATTTCTTGTTTTATTTCTATAGGTGTTCCCCAACACAGATTGTTATAAATATAATGAATATCATTTATCCTTGTTCCAAACAAAGAAAAATAGGGGATTTTTAATGCTTGTGAGACTTGATATATTAATGCTTTATAAAAGTATTGGTATCGTATCGTAAAAACAAAATCAAAATCGGGATTGACGAATATTTTCTGTATTTTATTTAGAGCAATCTCAAGAAATTTATAGTATATTATCTTGTTTTTGGGATGATAATAAATATCTCTATGATGATATGTATGAGAAAGTGTTGAATCCTTATGCAACAACGCATGCAAAGTCCAATTTGTACAATATTTTTTCTCGAATTCTTTTATGAAATTCATATCGACTGAAATTTGGCTTGAATTTTCTTCTAAGCCATTTAGCTCTTCAAACACATCTTCAAGATTAGTGAATTCATTAGATGTTAAACCAAGATTTTTATAATATTCATAAACCTCACCTTTCATGTGAGTGACCGTGTAATGATCGCAATTAAATATAAAAACTGAATGACCTGATTGTTTCAAGGATTGTGCTAATTTTCCAATGAAGTAACTTTCACCTTCGAAAGCAATTAGAAATATATTCATGATAATTATTCGAAATAAGAATATTTATAAATTGGTGGAAGAAGAGAAACATTTAATTTGGCGTCGTAGAATATGACACATGACACAAAAACTATCATTGTCCGAGATTAGTGCCCGCATTACTGCAATCGATTTACTAAGGAAAAATTACAGATGAAGAGTGAGCCAGGTAGTATAATTATTAATGAATCGGATAGAGTAGATAAACAATAAATTAGCATGATAGGACTGAATAACAATACTTTTAACGATATTGTAGTTCCCAGTAACTTTTATATTTTCCTTTTTGTCCAATTAATTCATTATGATTACCTTGCTCTATTATTCTCCCATTTTCTAATACCAAAATCAGATCTGTATTCGTAATAGTTGACAATCGGTGGGCAATAATCAACACTGTACAGCATTCCTGAAAAGCATCAAGCGCCTTTTGTATAAAATGTTCAGACTGGCTATCTAAGGCACTTGTCGCTTCATCCAGAATTAGTATTTGGGGACGTTTTAAAATAGCTCTTGCTAAAGCAAGACGTTGGCGTTGTCCGCCAGAAAGTCGGTAACCTCTCTCTCCCACTATGGTTTGATAACCATCTGGTAATTCTTGGATGAAGCTATCAGCATAGGCTGCAATTGCAGCATTAATAACTTCTTCTTTTGAAGCTTGGGTTTTACCATAACGAATATTATTAAGAATAGTGTCATTAAAAATGAAAGTATCTTGACTTACAACCCCTAAAGGAGACCTCCAACTTTCTAATTCATAGTCCCCTAACATATAATCATCTACTACGATTTTACCCGAATTCGGTTGATAAAGACCTATAAGAAGATCGACTATAGAGGACTTACCAGCACCAGATTCACCAACTAAAGCTAATACTTTACCCTTAGGCAACTCAAAAGAAATATCTCTAAGAGCCCAATTATCTGTTCCGGGATAACGTAAAGAGACCTGATTAAATCTAATACTGGTTTCTAAGTTCTTAAAAATTCGTTGACTGGTATGAATAAAATCCTTGCCTCGGTTATCTAGAATATCTCTTAAACGATTTATTTCACCACAATTTTGAGCTAATTGTCCTAATGAACTAACAAGACTATTAAGAGAAGAAGTTAAGCGATTAAATACAGCCAAAAATGTTATTAAGGAAGGTAGTATTATCTCAGCTTGGTTCTGTAGTATTGTGAATCCAATTATTAGTACAAAACCAAGACCAATCAAAGTTATAGTTTGGCTTAGAGGAGAAGTCAGTTGCAAAAGACGACTTTGTTTTTCTAGCTGAGGAACTAACTGTTTTTCTAAATGATGTAATTGTTGGATCGCTCGACGTTGACCGGCAAATGTATGAATAATCCTCAATCCCTGCATACTTTCAGTAATCTGTTTGGAAACATCTACCTGAAATTTGGTAACAGATTGGGCTGTTTGACGAACTTTAGGAAGAATTACTTTTTGAATAAAAAATAGGCTGACGGATATCAGTAGAGTTGTTAAAGAAAGTAACGGAGAGATATTTATTAGAACTATCAATTGGGCGATTGCCGTCATCAATGCGATTCCGAAAGTATTCCAGTATAATAATTCCCTATTAACAGATATTGCTGCACCATTGACATAATTGGTCAGATCTCCAACTTTATAACTACTAGCACAAGCAAAGCTAAAGGACATTATCTGCTTAAATATTTTTTCTGTCATCTGGGCTTGTACTCGGGCAGAAAGATAGTCTGTAGTAACTTTCCCGAAGTACATTAAGGCATTTTTAAAAAACTGAAACGCGATCGCTATAACTATCAATCTGATAAATAATTGACCTTGTTCTAGCTCACTCAGTAAATTAGTTAAACCAATAGTTTGTAAAAAACCATTGTTTAATAACTTGTTAACATTCTCAGGTGATTCGAGGGATTGTAATGCAAGGAAAATTATGCTGAAGCTACTACCTTCAAAAAAGGCTGCTAATAAATTAGCATTGAAGTTTAGTACAAATATACCTCGGTTATAGTTAATTGTTCCTAATATAATTTTATAGGCAGGATTGGTAACATATTGTTTAACCAAGGTTTGTAATGGTTTTTCCCATGACCTTAAATTCAAAATAAAATTAGACATATCTCAAGTAATTTTTTTTGATGATTAATTCTCATAAATAATCATGTTCCAATTAAGGGGAGTTCCTTTTTTTAGATCTTTATTAATGGATTTTCCTAAGACTAAATCATAATATTTGGGAGCAAGGCCATAACCAGGACGAATACAACGAAGATTTTGAGTGGTTAGTGTTTCTCCGGCTTTGATATCTTTGGCAATATAGAGCGATCGCCTGAATACCAAAGATTTTTTTTCCGCTTCCGTAGCTCCGTAACTTATATTACCCAGGGCTTGCCATGCTCTTTCAGTCTCAATCACCAGTTGTTCCATTTCTGCTGGTTCCATGGAAAAAGCTGAATCAACACCACCATCAGCCCGACAAAGGGTAAAATGCTTCTCAATAACTGTGGCACCTAAACCAACACTAGCGACTGCAACACCAATTCCCATAGTATGATCCGATAGTCCCACATGCACATTAAATAAGTCGCGCATATGGGGAATTGTTAGCAGGTTAGTATTTTCTGGGGTTGCTGGATAGGTACTAGTACATTTGAGTAGTATTAAATCCTGACAACCAGCTTCTCTGGCTGTGCGAACTGTTTCATCTAGTTCTGCAATTGTTGCCATACCAATAGAGATAATCATCGGTTTACCTGTAATAGCAACTTTGCGAATTAGAGGTAAATCTGTATTTTCAAAAGAAGCTATTTTGTAGCAAGGAACATTTAAAGATTCGAGAAAGTCCACAGCAGTGGCATCAAAGGGAGTACTGAAACCGATAATCCCTAGTTCCTGACAACGGTCAAATATGGATTTATGCCAATCCCAAGGAGTATAAGCTTGCTGATAGAGTTTGTATAAGGAATTTCCTTGCCATAAACTTTTTGAATCATTGATAAAAAACTCCCCCTCATCAATATCCAAAGTCATTGTATCGGCTGTGTAGGTTTGAATTTTGAGGGCATGAACTCCAGTTTTAGCTGCTGCTTCAACAATTTCTAAAGCCCTTTCTAGGGATTGGTTGTGATTACCAGACATCTCAGCAATTATAAAGGGAGAATAATTAGCACCTATTGTTTGATCTGCAATGTTAATTTCTGTCATTGTGTATTTAACAAATAATATTTTCTAAATAAATTTTTACCTGTTTCTAACAAAATGAAATGCTAGATGTCCTTGAATGGTGGTTGTTCCGATATTTTTAAAATCTGCTTGAGTAAAAGTATTTATGGATGACTTATTATTTGGTTTAATGTAGGCATTGATTCTGAACAAATTTGAATCACTAAATATTTGTTCACACCCGAGATTGATGAGGTAGTTTCCATAGCCTTGATAACGGAATCTCTTATCGATACTGATGGAAATAACAGCTTCTTCATTATTTTTTATGTCATATCTAACCTGCCCAACAGGTGCATCATTCCTATCAACAGCGATGTAGAAAATACAATCAGAGGCATTAAGTTTTGATTTAAACCATTGAACATGCTCTTGCCAGGGTATAAGTCCTGTGAAAAAGGAAGCAGCACGTACTTCTAGTTCATTTGACCATTCCCACAATAACCGACAATCTTCTGGGCTCACTGACCGTAATTTCAATAATTTTGCTTCTAAGTATCTTAAGACTTGCTTGCAGCCTTCGCCATCTATTAACTTTTGGCTACTTTTAACTATTTCTGTCCGTGTATCTGTATTTATCACCAATTGCGCAACCATTGACGCTATCTGAGTTGCAGAAATATTCTCATGCCATCCTAAATTGACAGTTGCTTTTGTTTCACCTAATTTTTCAGCGATCGCTCGTTGATTGTCAGCCAGAACTAAGATGATGGTTGGTAAACCCATAAAAGCTAGTTCCCAATTAGTAGAACCACCTGCAGCAATAGCCATATCAGCCCAAGCCATTAGTTCAGGCATATTTGTTACATTCCTTTTCAGGTGGATGGGAAATTTTGCATCTAAGCAAACAGATTTTAATTGCTCATAATGAGGATTGCTTCCCCCCACCACAACCACTGCTTCCAAGTCATCTAATTCCACCAACTGTAAGGCTTGTATTACCTTTAGAGTCACATTCTCTGCATCGCTACCACCCAGTGTTACCAGAATTTTACGAGCTACTGTAGGGGTTTGTCTCTTCCATCCGCACCATTGCCAAAATTCTCGGCGTAATAGAGTATATTTTACTCCCAGTAATAATTGAGTGTATGGTTCTCGGTTTACATATAATCCTTCATCAGCAGAAATATTTTGATTTAAGACAATATCCGCATAGTAATGTTCTGCGTGTCCATAATCATCAATAATTAAAAGACGCAGACCATCATCCTTGATTATTTGTTGATACTCTCCACCAAAATTGTAACCATCTACCACTACCCAGTTAGCATTGAATTTACGAGTTAACTTGACAGTTTCTCTAGCATCTTCAGCACTTCCTAGTTGAGCAGTAATGTAGGCAGTTTCCATTCCTTCTGACTTGAATTTAGCTTCCAGTAATGGTGCTTTTATTGCCATGACAAAAATCACTTTACCGCCTGCATCTTGCCAAGCTTGAGCTAAAGCCAGACAGCGCATAACGTGACCTGTACCTATTTCTGTTGATGCATCTGCCCGGATCAGAATCTGTCCTATTGCAGAAACTACCATGCTAACAGTCCTCCATCAACAGCTAGAGATTCTCCTGTAATGTAAGACGATTCATCTGAAGCCAGAAAAGTGACAGCATTGGCGATCTCCTCAGGAGTTGCCATCCTTCCTAACATAGTTTTATTCCCATAGTTACTCACAAAGGCATCTTGCTGCCTTTCCTGAGAACGAACACCACCTGCGACAACAGCGTTAACTCTGATTCCTTTGCTTCCCCATAAACCCGCCAAGTATCTGGTTATACCCAAAGTTGCTGACTTGACTGCGGTATAGTGTACAGGTGTTGATGACATTCCCGGAGGGTAAATAGAATGGTTGACCCCAGCCAAGGCATAAACAGAGGATAAAAATACAATATTGGCAGTTACTTCTGGAGGAAGTTGCTCCACCATACAACGTGAACAAACAAAGTGACCAGCTACATCTACTTCAAACAAACGACTGAAACTATGGTGGGATAATTCTCCAAATAATTGTACTAATCCATCTCGCAAGGATGCGTTAGCAATCAAAATGGTTGGTAAACCTACTTGATTAGTTATTATCTCGAAAGCATTATAAATACTATGCTCATCCGCCAAATTTAGTTCAATCGGTATGAGTTTACAAGCAATCTTTCCTTCTTGCTGTGCAATCCAGGATTTAGCTTTTTCAAGTTGGCGTGAACTTACTACTACTATTGAACCTTCCTTGACCAAACGATAAGTAATAGCTTTTCCAATGAGTCCAGTACCACCTGTTACTAAAGCAATGCGACCTGATAAACCTTTCATGTTAATTGCTTTCTCAAAATAAACTCACATAATTCAAAATCGAATTGAGTACCTACATGTACAGAACGTTCTTCTGGCGTTTCTATAATCCCCAAATTAGAACCAAAAAAATGACCTAATTCTCTCAGCTTTTTGAGGGAAGCAATCTTGATTGACCCATTAGGTCTATAAATATTTGGGAGCAAAGGACGCTCCTTCATGTATTTATTCTCAAAATACATATGCCAATCATCATTATCTTTATTAGTCAAAGCCCAATGGAAATAATGTGGATCTACGGATGTAACACTAACTAAAAAATCAAGCTCCGTATGTAAGAATTTCTCTACACCTGTTTTTAAATCTTCTACTGAACGCAATGGAGAACTAGGCTGTAGACAGACTAGACTATCAATACATTTACCTTGATTAATAAGAAAATTAGCAAGATGCTGGCAAGGTATATGGGAAGGAACTAAATCATCACAGACTTTAGGTGACATGAGATAAGGAACTTTTGCACCATATTTGATTGCTAATTCTGCAATTTCTGTATCCTCAGTACAGACATATACATCTCGAAATAAACCACTTTTGATTGCCGTTTCAATAGAATAGGCTATCATTGGTTTGTCTAGCAATGGCAGCAAATTTTTACGAGGCAAACGTTTACTTCCTTTTCTTGCAGGAATAGTACACACAAAATTTTCAAGATTCTGCATCTAATACCTCTTCTGGAAATGGTTTTGTTGCAATTTTTTCTAGAGGATAAATATTATTTTTAGACCAAAGCCCTCGCACAAAAATATCAGCAAGCTCTAATTCTTCTACTCTATCTATATCTATTCCTCGGTTTGCGTCCATTGGAGCTAAATAGAAAGATCTACCATAAAATGTACGTTCTTGTAAAAAATTAGGCAATTTCGCCCACCAAATAGCTCCAGTTGGACAATATGACGTACCTAGTTGCTGACTTAAAACTAAATATTCTGAACCAAATAACCAATTTCCTCTTCCGTCTTCATCTCTAGTTAATGCCCAATGAGGATAAACGCCTCTGTAAGGAACAACTGATATTTGAAAATTACTATTACGTGATTCAAATAAAGAGTAATGTTCTATTATGTCGCTGTTTACTCTGAGTGGACAATTAGGCATCAACTGGCATAACGCATCAAATTTATCTCCTTTGGCAGATAAATTGTCTAACACGTTGAGTACCACATCTGCCAAAGCAGCATTATCCGTAGCAAGATGAGTAGGACGTGGTAAATACTTTGCCCCATACCATTCAGCGATATTACCAATTAAAGGACTATCGGTGGAAACTATAACTTGCTCAAAAAGATTACTATTTAAAGCAGCAGCAATAGTATAGGCAATCATTGGATGCCCCCAAAAGGAGCGAATATTTTTTCGATAAATTCTTTTTGAACCACTTCGTGCTGGAATAATTGCAATTAATGATTTATTTTCCATTTTATTGGATTGAGTAGTTCTTCTGTCGCACTACTTAGTTCTAATTCTATTTTTTTACATTCTTCATTTGTTAATAAAGGTCGTTGAAAAAGTTTGATATTTTTCTCTAGTTGTAATCTTGTTTCTAGACCAACAACGACACTATTAATCCAAGACTGCGAGCGAACATAGGCAAAACACAAATCGGCTTTGTTCTCTCTACCTAATTCTTTGACTAATTCCTCTATCTTACTAATAAAAAAATAAATTTGATTATCATTTACATTTTTATATGTAGACAAGTCAGTGACTAATAATCCTTGTAATAGCGAACTCCTAGCGTGAATAATGATATGCTTTTTTGTTGAGATTAAATTATGGATGCCAGACGCTTTCCATCGCCAATCTAACAAATTAAAAGGCAACTGAATATGTTCTATTTCCGATTCATTTAAAGCTTCTATTGCTTCTTGAGGTGTATATACAGAAACTCCTATTTTTTGTATATAACCTCTGTCTTTAAGCTCCAATAATTTATGCCATATAGATTCTTGATAAGCAAATCTGTGTTCCCATTTATGCAGCAATAGAGTTTGTAGACTATTTGTACATAAATACTCACATGATTTCAATATGCTTTGTTCAACAGCTAAACCTATATTGTTTTCTGAATGGCTCGTAGATTTTAAATTATTTAGAGGATCAAGTTTAGTAATAACCTGTATTTGTTCAGCAAATCCGCCAGTTAATGCTTGACCTATTATTGCTTCAGAATTTCCGTAAGCTCTTGCTGTATCTATACTATTTATTCCACAGGCAATTGCTTGTTGAATAATCGCAACCGCTTCAGTAAAGTTTGGTTTTCCAGTGGTATTTCCTATACCATAGTTCATACCAAGTTGAGCTGTGCCCAAAGTTAAATCACTGTATTCCAATGTATTCAACATAATTGCTAATAAATTACAACCTTGGTTTAACTAAGCTTATATTCAACAAACATAACCAATGTTTTCATATCAGCCTCTCTATCAACGAAGCTACAATCCTATCCTGATCTTCCTGTGTCAAGCCGTAGTACAAAGGAAGTGAAATCGCTTCCTGGTAATACTTCTCGACTTGGGGAAAGTCACCATACTTAAAACCCAATTGTTGGTAATAAGGCTGGGTATGAACTGGGATATAGTGTAAATTCACCCCAATTCCCCCTTGACGAAGTTCCTCGAAAATCTGCCGATGAGTTTTGGTAATCTTGTCCAGTTTTAATCGAATTACGTATAAATGCCAACTCGATTCTGTATCCAGATGTTGCCACGGTATGGTTAATGGTAAATCTTCCAGTAGCTCGTTATACCTTTGAGCTAAAAACCGCCGACGGGATACAAATTCATCCAAACGTTGCATTTGACTTACACCCAATGCAGCTTGGATATCCGTCATGCGATAATTGAAGCCCAATTCTAGCTGCTGGTAATACCAACAACCATGAGATTCCTCTTGCATCAACTCTGGATTGCGGGTAATGCCATGGGTTCGCAGGCGAATCAACTTTTCGTATAAATCCCCCTGATTAGTCAAAACCATGCCCCCTTCACCAGTTGTGATAATTTTGACCGGGTGAAAACTAAACACCGTCATGTCGGAAAACTGACATGAGCCAATGGGTAATCCCTGATAAACTCCACCAATTGCATGGGAAGCATCTTCAATCACCTTGAACCCATACTGCTTAGCCAAAGCCGCAATTCGCTCCATCTCACAGGACTGACCTGCTAAATGAACTGGTATTACTACCTTTGGTAAACAGCTCTGCTTTTTTGCCCAAGCTAATTTATATTCTAATTCATCTACACTCAAGTTATAGGTATGGGGGTTAATATCTACAAAATCTACCCGGGCACCGCAGTATAATCCACAGTTAGCAGAAGCTACAAAAGTATTCGGTGATGTCCACAGGGTATCTCCCTGTCCTAAACCAACTGCAAGACAAGCAATATGTAATGCTGCTGTGGCACTAGAAACCGCTACTGCATACTTTGCTCCACAGTAATCCGCAACGGCTTGTTCAAATCCCTTGATTGCAGGTCCTTGGGTAAGCCAATCAGAGCGCAGAACCTCAATTACTGAATCAATATCCTGCTGATTAATATTCTGTCGTCCGTAGGGAATATAGTGATTCATACAGTTAAACACTAAAGTTCGGGTCTACGTGTTGTCTAATCAGGGAGCGAATTTCTTCAATGCTCAGGAAGCGATCGTTACTGCCAGAGTTGTAGCTGAATCCGGGTTCAACTGCCGTTGCTCCCATGACTTTACAGTATTCTTCTACTGTATATTTTGCCTGTGTGGGCAATATAGCGTAATAGGCACCAAGGTCAACTGTAGTAAATGAATCTGAGGTGGTAATCATCTCTTCATGAATCTTTTCACCTGGTCTAATTCCCACAATAGTATGTTTACAGTCTGGTCCAATCGTCTTTGCTACGTCGGTAATTTTGTAGGATGGGATACGAGGCACAAAAATTTCTCCCCCAAGGGCATTTTCAATTGCCCACAGTACCATTTTCACCCCTTCAGTTAAGGTAATATTGAAGCGTGTCATTTGAGCATCGGTAATCGGTAATATCCCTTCATGACGCTTGTGGAGGAAAAACGGAATTACAGAACCACGAGAACCCATTACATTACCATAACGGACAATGCTGAAAGACAAATCTCTTGAACCTCTTATGTTATTAGCTGCAATGAATAACTTATCAGAGCAAAGCTTCGTCGCCCCATAAAGATTAATCGGAGCAGCAGCTTTATCCGTTGACAGCGCAACAACCCGCTTCACCTCCGTATCTAAAGCAGCTTGGATGACATTCTCTGCACCCAATACATTGGTACGAATGCATTCCATAGGATTATATTCTGCGGTGGGTACTTGCTTCAGGGCAGCCGCATGGACAATTATGTCAATTTTTTCACAGGCTCGAGTCAGACGCTGTGCATCTCGTACATCACCAATGAAGTAGCGGAGTCCTGGATATTGACTCGGTGAAAATTGCTGAGCCATCTCGAACTGCTTCAGTTCATCTCGTGAGTAAATGACTAACCTTTTGATATTGGGGAAATGCTTCAGAATAATATCGACAAGCTTTTTCCCAAAAGAACCCGTACCTCCGGTAATCAAAATTGATATATTATTATCAAGCTTTATCATCGTAAATTATACCTATTTACAGTAACCGCCAAAAATTAGGGGTATACACTTGTGTATTGTGTGAATAACGTTGAAGTAGGGGCGCAAGGCTTGCGCCCTTGTTATTGGTAAAATTATTTTCAGAAATCCCCTTAGCACTCCTCATCAACTAAGATGCTAATCTTGTTTCTACCATCATCTGCACCACATCTTTCATCTTATATTTTGCCTGCCATCCCAACTTAGTTTTTGCCTTCATCGAATTACCCTTACCTACTGCCAAATCGGTAGGTCTTAGTAAACTTTTATCAATTACGACATGGTCTTGCCAATCTAAATCCACAACCGCAAATGCTACTGCTACAAATTCTTCTAAAGAATAGCTTTCTCCTGTCGCAATTACATAATCATCTGGTTCATCCTGCTGCAACATTAAATGCATCGCTTCCACATATTCCGGTGCCCAACCCCAATCTCGTTTAATCGAAGTATTTCCTAAATACAAATTCTCATTGCTACCTTCAGCTATACGAGAGGCAGCAGCAACAATTTTTTGAGTTACAAATCTTTCTGGTCTTAGGGGTGATTCATGATTAAATAAAATACCTGAACAAGCAAATAAACCATAAGCTTCTCTATAATTAGCTACTTCCCAAAAAGCTGCTGCTTTAGCTACTGCATAGGGACTTCTAGGACGAAATGGCGTAGTTTCATCAGCACCTAATTCTTCATCTGTATCACCAAAACATTCGCTAGAACCTGCATTGTAAAGTTTAATGGGCGCACCCAAAAAACGAATCGCTTCTAATAAGTTTAGGTTGCCAATAGTGATACTTTCTAATGTTTCTACAGGCTGCTCAAAAGATAACCCAACGGAAGTTTGTCCAGCTAAATTATATATTTCATATGGCTGAATTTTATTCAGTATTTGCAGAACACTGCGAAAATCAGTCAGAGCCATTGACTCTAACTTAACCTTATCTTTTATACCCAAGTATTCTAAATTTCGGAATGAAGAAATTTGAGCATCCCTAGAAGTGCCGCAAACACTATATCCTTTACTTAAAAGTAATTTGGCTAAATAAGCTCCATCTTGACCGGATATGCCACAGATAAGTGCTTTTTTCATTGATATTTATGAGCTATAAATTGAGTTATAAATTTGGTTTTATAAGTGACAAACAATAACCCCAACTTTCTCAAAAAGTCGGGGTTATGACTCCTATTGATAAATGTAAAGCCGTAGGCTTATCGCTTTACTAAGCATGACAATGTGGTGTATTAACCAAATTGTTCTAGCCATTGCTCCAAATCACTGATTTCTGTGAAATCTAATATTGCTTCTGCCAAATTCTCTAAATCAGGTGTTGATAATCCCTCGATTTTTGTTTGTGTCGCAGATGACATAACACCAAACCTACGTCGAATTAATCTTGATACTAAATTTACTCCTTCTTGTTGTAAACCCTGTTGTAAGCCCTGTTGTAAACCTTGTTGTAAACCTTGTTTTTCTCCCTTTTCCAAGCCTTCTTTTAAAATTTCTTGATACCAAGGTGATTCTCTTAATATACTCATATCCCACCTCATAATCTGTTGCACTAAGGGTATCTCTAAAACAAAGCTAGCAAAAAAAGATAGTAATGGTTCTAACTCTTGTAACTGTTCGTCTGCCCTTAATAATTGTACAGCTTGGCGTACAGTAGTTTCATTGCTACCATTTTTGAGGATTGGTACAAATGGGAGCAAGGCTGACAATTTCTGTTCAAATACTAAATTTGCTTCAACTTCCCACAAATTGATAACTCGGTAGTCTTGATGAGCCATCATTCCCATAATCTCTGAATGATAGGAACTAGGAATTAATTGAGTGGTAGAAATGGGTAAGATATTAATTAACACAGGATACACAGGTAAGCTGTAGCGTTCCTCTGCCAAGGCTGCATAAGCGCGGATACGCCGGGGCATTTTGGGGCTATAACGTAGTTGCAATTCATTCAGCAGTAGGAACTCGCCATCTTGGGGACTATATACTTTTAAAAGTACATCATTTTCCCGTGCTACCCATTGAAAATCTGAGGAAAGAATTTCTCGCACAGTCAAGTCGCGGTTGTCTGTTAGCCAACGCACCCATTGATTTGGCGATAAGCTAATTAAGCGTTTACTGCCGATGTCGGACTTATGCTTGCTCACTAGTTGTTTTGCTTGGTTTGTAGCATTATCTCAAAAATATGTACCAGAATAATATTGTGCTTCATGAGGTTGGTAAAATGGTTCAGTCACTAGAAACAATGCCTTTCGTCCTTAACTTAGATACTGTTAACTTAACAGATGAGCAATTTTGGCATCTTTGTCAGGCAAATCGAGATATTCCATTAGAACGGAGTGCAAAGGGAGAATTAATAATTATGCCCCCAGTAGGAGGAATAAGTGGAAACCGCGAAGCAAATTTGATTACTGATTTAAATATTTGGAATCGCCAAACTGGTTTAGGTAAAGTTTTTAGTTCCTCCACAATTTTCAAACTTCCTGGTGGTGGTGATAGATCCCCTGATGCAGCTTGGATAAAATTAGACAGATGGGAAGCACTCACCCCAGAGGAACAAGAAAAATTCCCGCCCATTTGTCCCGATTTTGTGATTGAGTTAAGGTCGCGGACAGATGCATTAAAACCTCTACAAGAAAAGATGCAGGAATACCTCAACAGTGGCTTACGCTTGGGTTGGTTGATTAATCCCCAAGATGAGCAGGTAGAGATATATCGTCTTGATCAAGATGTGGAGATTGTTTCATTTCCAGTTAGTTTATCTGGCGAAGAAGTATTACCTGGATTTGTATTAAATTTACCCATCTAACAATGAGTCCGCCAAATTATACCTCATCTGGATCGACACCCATCGCTCTCAGTCTTTCTGCTAATCTTTCTGCTCTTTGACTCTCCTGTTTCGCCCGCTCTTCTAAAGTGGGAATCCAATTACCTTTAGCATCATACCACCTGAGCCATAAACCTTCTGTTTGTTGATATTTTCCTTGCCAAACCCCTAAACCCAATTCCATCTCCTCGAACCAAAACTTATGTTTTGCTACTTCTACTGCTTGATACTGAGTTCCAACTAACTGAAATACTCGCAGATGATTTTGATAGCGGTCGAATACAATATAGTAAGGGATTCGCAAATTATGCTCGTATACCTGCCACTTTGTCGGTGGCTTGTTAACATCCCTTAGTGTTTGTCCTAAATCCTCTGCTTCTGTACCTGGTGAAAGTAGTTCAACCACTAAGAATGGTGCTACGCCTTCTTGCCAAACAACATAACTCAAACGCATGTCTTGTTGCTGTTGAGCCCGAGATACACCTAATACTAAAAACCAATCTGGTCTTTTGTGCCACAAACGATGGCGAGCATCATAGTACAGGTTCAAATCTGTACCAATAAACATTTCCCCAACTGGATATTTGGGAGGTTGACAGGTTTCCCGCAATAATTGAGGTTGGAAGTCATGGACTTCGTCGGGCAAACCAGGCTCCTGTGGATCTTCACTAGGAAGATCATACATTGTTGGCATGACTTCCCTGGGAGGACTGGGCGGATTGGTCTGGTACATAGTACAAATGCATTTACAAACTAACTTTAGATTAGCAGCTATACTAAATTACATCCGCAAATGCCCTTTCCATTTTGCGGAAATACCAAATTCCACTTACAAACAATAAGACTACAAATCCTAAAGATAGAAGGAAACCTGGTAAATACAAACTAGACTCTCCTCCCAAAATAGCCCATCGAAAACCATCAATTACCCCTACCATTGGATTTAAGGAGTAAATAAACCGCCATTCTTCGGGGACAATACTACTACTAAAACCAACAGGAGAGATGTACAAGCCAAACTGGACAATGAAGGGCACAATATAACGGAAGTCACGATATTGCACATTCAAAGAAGCTAACCACAACCCTGCACCTATTGATGCTAAAAAAGCAACCCCTATAAATAAAGGTAGGGTCAAAATTCGCCAACTGGGGACAAAATTATACCAAGCCATTAAACCTAGTAAAATCATCCCCGAAACCATAAAGTCTACGAAACTGACTACCACTGCACTCGTGGGTACAACCAAGCGAGGAAAATATACCTTCGAGAGCAAGTTAGCATTGGTAATTAGACTATTACTACACTCGGAAAGAGAATTAGCAAAAAATTGCCAAGGTAGCATCGCTGAAAAGACCAGAATTGGGTAAGGCGCACCCTCAGAAGGTAACTTGGCTAAATTTCCAAACACAATGGTAAAAACTACCATAGTTAAAAAAGGACGAATTAAAGCCCAAGCAATGCCAATAACTGTCTGTTTGTACCTGACTAAAATATCGCGCCATGCCAGAAAATAAAATAGTTCTCGATAGCGCCATAAATCTTGCCAGTACTGTTTTTCAGTCCGCCCAGCTTCAATGACTAATTCTTGCTGGGAGGTTGTTTGCTGAATATTCATCAATTGATTTAAACAACAAATCTAAAATCTTTTACCCCTTGAAAACCAACCATCTTCGCTTGTCTGCGGGTAAACTCCCCCACAGAAGGATTACCCTGAGAATTAATTACCCCCATTGCTTGTTGCCATAGCTCTGGGGGTGCTAAAGATATAGCATAGTTGCGATCGCGCTTTCGTACATGATACCATTTCTTCTCCTGGCACTGCTCACACCAAAAAGCCTCCAACCACTCACCTTCTAGGGGAACTGCGGTTTTGGAGGCAACTAGTATTAATGCATTCCTCCTACGCATACCTCGCTCTTGTAATTGTCCTGGGCTATCAGCGAACAAGGCATATTTTTTACTCACACTGTCCAAATAGCAACCATGTACCGGACAATATATACATCTTCTTTTAGAGCGTTTCCGATTTCGGTTACACCTTCTCTGCACTCCGGCCTCCTTTGTCATAATTAATATGGCATAGACTTTTAGAAGGTTGCGTTGGAGGGACTGAGATCAAATAGACCATCGAAGTCCATCTCCTAAAAATTAATAGTCAGTTATTTAATTAAATTTAGATGTTTTTGAATTTACTACTATACTGAGATTTCGTAAATCAGTATTTACCCTTAGTTTTGACAAAAGTCCCTAAAAAATAGCTTTCTGCAAAACTTGTGCGTATTGTTTAGCTATAATTTCAGGGGTAAAATTTGACTGCAAATACTCACGTCCGGCTTTACCCATACGCTCTGCCGTCTGGCGATCGCTACTCAGTAATCGGATAAAATTAGCTAAGCCATAACCATCTCCATTTTCAATACTTTCACCACATTTCGCAGTTTTAATCAATTGCTTGAGAAATGAATGTTTTGGACAAATTACTGCTATCGGTCGTCCAGATGCTAAAGCTCCGTAAAGCTTACTAGGAGCAACTAGACTATCCATGTTTGCTTCTACACTTACTAAAGATAAATCGCAGGCTGTCAGTGAATAAGGTAGCACATGTTTTTCTTGATAAGGCAAAAATAAGAAATTCTTATCTAGACCTAACATACTGACTTGTTTAGCTAGTTGCTTACGTTTTGCCCCACTGCCAATACAAATAAACTGAATTTGCTCATTCTGGAGGTAATTTGCAGCTTCCAGAATCGTATCAATGTCATGACACCGACCCATATTCCCAGAGTAGAGAACAGTAAATTTATTCACTAAGTTATGCTCCTTGGCAAACCAGTTTTGCTCTTTACTGATCGGTACAATTTTTTCTGGATCTGCCCAACTGTGAATTACAGAAATTTTGTGAGCTACCTGGGGACAAATATTGATAATTCTTTCTTTCATGGCTGGACTAAGAACCACAATCCCCTTCGATTTACGCCAAACTAGTCGATTTAGTCTTTGCCACAACCGAGCAACCCAATTATTTCGGGAAATCACTCCCAAATCAATCGCAATGTCTGGATATAGATCGTAAATCAGGCAAACATAGGAAATTCCAAATATGGCATTAGCAATGTACCCCAGTACTGGTAAAAATGGAGGTGCTGTAGTTAATAAGAGTACATTGCGTCTACGACAAGCAACAGTAACATGAAGGGCAGCACGAAGCGAAAACAGAATTCCATTGAAAGCCTTGCCACGAATGCGATTAGACCAAAATTTAGTAGTACGTGAACGTCTGATTTTTACTTGATCAATATTTTCTTTACATGGCGCATCTTGATCCTGAAAAGCATAACCTGGTTGACCAGTAAAGACGTGAACATTTACACCCTGCTTTCCTAATTGCCTCACTAGTTCTTCAATCAGTTGCCCTGTAGCCGCGTAGTCTGGAGGAAAAAATTGAGTCACTACGGCTAACTTAATAGCTTGATTCTCTCTAATTAAATCCTTATGGATAAATTCGAATGTTTCTGAATTAGGATGAAAAGAATCTTGAATACCTTCACTTATGGTCATTGCATCTATGCTTAGATTTTATTGAGTACTGCTTGAATATTGTATTCAAACTTAGATCAATGTTTTCTTAAGAGTAGAAATTACACTAATCAAAATGGCTTAATCGCAAAAGCAGTAGATTCGATGGCTAGAAATATCTAAAAAACTGAATTTTATGTTTGTATGTATAAATTCTGATCTAGACATTCACCCTAATATATAATCACAAACAAAATCTAAAGTAAATATTCTGTTTGTTGAAATAGACCTTGTCAAAGTCCAAAATAATCTGATATTGAGATGCAATTACCAAACTTCTGCGCTAAGTTAAAATAGTCTCTGTATCTTTTAAATAAAAGATTTATTTTTCTCTCATAAAATCATAAAATAAACTCCAAATTGATTTTATTTTTGTCTTTTCT
>NZ_FYBH01000181.1 GCF_900185595.1 Calothrix rhizosoleniae SC01 | reverse complement strand
AAAGGAACTATGCCTGGTTAATAATGAGAAAAAAAGTTATTTTCTCCCCACACTCCCTACACTTCCTCAACTCCCAACTCCTAACTCCTCAATGGAAACACAAGCATTCACCAAAGGTAACAGAGGACCAAGCTGTTCTTGTCCATTTACAGCTAGTTCGCTATGGCACAGGTATAACCTGGTGGATACACGGGCGAGTAAATCTGCCAAAATTCTCTTTAATCGTTGTATTTCTGACAACTGTTCTTCCTCCGCAGTCCAAGGTTCTCCTAACCTATCTAACAAGAAATAAGGTGCACCAAATAAAGTAGCTGCACCCCCTTTTGCCCATAATGGTGAGCCAGTATCCAGCCAAAAATGCCAGGGGTGAGATTGTCTACTAGAACGATATTGGAAGATAGTTGCTAAGGTGACAGCATTAGATAGGGGACCTAGGGGGCTTACTGGGTAGGGATTGGCGGTGATAGTTCCTCGGCGTAATAGTTTGATAAACTCAGCAATAGTATGGTGTTTGTCTCTATCCTCTATATCCTTAAAAGCTGGGTTTTGCCGCAATCTGGTATCAATTTCCCAATAATGTTGAGCTGTTTCCAGTAATTCCCGCAATGCTGCCAATTGGTCGTAGGGCAAGTTGCTACCATTCCACAAAAAACTCTGGATTGCTCGATCTAGGAGGGATATGGGGCTGGGAATCGACCTCAATGCATATTGCGATCGCTGTTGTGTTAACCATGCTAATATTTCACCATAGGCCGTGGTGGCGTTATATCCCAATCGATCCCACCGATTAAAAGCATGGGCTGGTAATAAATTAGGTGTATCCGGGTGGGGTACAAAGCAATAATCGGCGATTAATCCTGCTCTGACGGGATCTATCCGGGGGGATGTGGGAGAATTCTCATTTTTCTCCTCTTCGACTCTCTCTCCCCCCTTACCACTGAGTACTACCAGCATTTCTGCTACCCCATCCCGATCTACTAATCGTCCCAAACCGGGGTAAACAAAAGCCAGGACAGTTAATAAAGCGCGAACCTGGGGGGAACTAATTAAAGAGCGTTGATCATTCAGAGATTTGACCGGAATCCCTTGTTTATTCAGTATTTCTACTAAAGTATAACGAGCGATCGCATCTAAACCAGGAGCAATTATAGCTACCTCTTGGGGTTGTACTTGTCCCCTGTGAATAGCTTGGGCGATGGTTTCTGCTGTTTGTCGTAATAATTGGGCGCGGGAAGTAGTTTGTATGAGCTGTACAGTCTGGGGTAACTGCACTAATGTCATGGGTTCGGTAACTAACTCTACCATTGGTGCAGCTAGCATATCTGCAAGACTACTCCTAGAAAATCCCGTTAATGTTTCTCCCTGACAACGAACTGCTAAACCTTCCATGTAGTTGGGATCTGCTCCTAATCCCCAACGTACAATACCATCTGGATTATAGCTAAATCCACCTACTGCTCCACTCTCCAGCAGCAATTCAAACAGATGTCTGGCGACTGCTGGATAATCTTGTACATCATCAGCAAGTATGCCTTGATAGCGTTTGTATAGTTGTTGTTGGTACTGGGTATTTGTCACCAAGTACTGACTGTAAAGTTCGGTGACAATACCATATGTCAAAAAACCCTGTTCTAAACACCAATTGCGCCAGTCTAAGAGCAAAGAACCTAAAAATTCTGGTTCTAGGTTGGTACTATTAATCTCAGGCAGCAAGGCAGAAGTTAAGATAGTGGTAATATCTTCACTCATGACACCAGCAGAAGCCGCCAATTGCAACAAGTCGAGGATGCGACGCACTAAACGATATTCACCCATCCCCGCACGTCGTAAAGTTTCTTCATCCAATTGCTCACGCCACAGCTTAGTAGCTAATTCTTGCTCTGTTTCTGGGCGCAATCGTACTGGAAATTGTGCCTTTAACTGTAATAAATTAATCAGTAGGGGCCAAAATAAAATTACTTCATCTTGAAAAAAACCCAGAGGAGTTTGGCAACGCACTGGATATTTTCCATGAGTTGAGGTCATAATTTTATCTGACAATTGGCGGCGGTTTTCATTGTTGGCAGCTAAGACTAAAAATCCAGATAATGTTTGATTAATATGTAAATTATTAGGTATGTGAATGCCACTATTATGTTTATTTTTTTTCGTATACAATGCTGGCAAAATAGGGTTTTCCGCTTCCATCCACATGGCAAACTGCTCTACTAAACGGGTAGTTTTACCGCTACGACTAGAACCAACCATCCAAATTGAATCAAAAATCACACAGTTCTCCTGTCCATACTCTCGATCGCCATTCCTAAATTAGATTAAGCTTAAAAGAACCTAGTACAGCATAGTGGAAGTGAAGCATCAATTAACCAGCAACAAAAAGCTAATATTACCAGCTTTTGCAACCAGAGCCAGAAAGACGCAGGGGAGCAGGGAGCAGGGAGCAGGGAGCAGGGAGCAGGGGAGAAACCCCATATATAAATTTGGGGCTTGAAACATTGTTTCGCTATGCTCAAAACCAGAGGAAAAACGGTATTACCCCCTGCACCTTTTCCCCCTGCTTCTTTCGGTCAGATCCCATAAGTATAATTACTCGGCAGTGATGTTGTTCTCTCAGCCTACTTAACTTCTACTTTTTTGTACTAGATAACAGCACCCGATGAATAATTCTGTTTTTCGCAACAAAATTTATCCTCTATTACAGACAGCTTATCGGTGGTACTCAAAAACTCCTGAGTATTTTCTAGAAGTTGCTTATCAAGCTGCTCTCAAAATTAAAGCTATAGAAGATGAACATTTTCATGGTAATAAAATAGCTCCTAGCACTGCAAGCTATAGCAGCAGTGTGATGAATTATTTTCAAGCAGACCTACAAAAGCAATTACAAATTATCGAAATCAGGTTAAAAATATTTAATACTAGTCGCACTTTCTTGCCAGTATCGCCAACAAAAACTGTAGATCAAGAGAGTGAAGAGACTGATAAAATTAATTTAATTTTAGAGCGATTGAGATTTATTGATGAAGTTACAAGTAAATATATTGAAGACGACCAAGTTATTTATGCTGACAAATTAGTTGCTAAAAATAAAGGCTCTACTTCTCTCTCATCAATCACCAATAAACCAAAAATCAAAGAAAAAAAACAATTACCAAGTACCAGACAGCAGCCAGAAAATCGCAGTAAAGCTAATACAACAGGGGTATTACCCCGGTCAATTTTCAACACTATTAACCGTCTGCAAGTTGAATTAGACCCTAATGCGGAACAAGATGTAGTCCAAAAATTCCGCAAATCTCAACAGAGAACCATTATTTCTGTGAGATTTATCTTATTATTAATTGTGGTTCCCATCCTTACACATCAACTCTCTAAAGCTTTTTTTGTTGGCCCTCTTGTAGATAAATTTCAATTATTAGAAAGGTTACATAATTCAGAAGAAGTTGCATTCTTCCTCAATTATGAAATGGAAGAAGAAGCTCTGAATGAATTACATAAATTTGAAGAAAAAGTTCGGTTTGAAAATCTGATTAATGAATCTAATCCTTTATCAAAAGAGCAAATCAAAATTAAAATCCAAGCTGAAGCTAAACATCTAGCTGAAAGGTATAAAAAAAATAGCGATAATGCCCTAAAAAATGTTTTTGCCGATATTTTATCTGTCATCGCTTTTGTGTGGCTGTTAGTAATTAGCAAAAGAGATATTGCAGTCCTCAAAGAATTTGTTGATAATATTGTTTATGGTTTAAGCGATAGTGCTAAAGCATTCATCATTATCTTGTTCACAGATGTTTTTGTCGGATTCCACTCTCCTCACGGTTGGGAAGTAATTCTAGAAGGTGTATCTCGTCATTGGGGTTTACCAGCCAACCATGAATTCATTTTCCTCTTTATTGCTACATTCCCGGTGGTTTTAGATACGATTTTCAAATATTGGATTTTTCGTTATCTGAATCGAATTTCACCTTCTGCGGTTGCAACCTACCGGAATATGAATGAGTAAGTTAACGAGGGAGTAGGGAGTAGGGGCGTGGGAGTAGGGATGCCCCATACTTAAAATAGGGGATTTAATGTTGACGTTTTGTCTGTCGGGCTTGCGCCTCTCCACCCAAATTTTCTTAACTTTCCACGGATAAATCCGGGGGCTATGTCCTACCGGACACGCTATCTCCTTTCAGGAGACGCTTTGCTAACGCGAACAAACCATCCTGGAGTAGGGTATTTTTCCTCTGACCCTACTCCCCACTCTCTACTCCCTACTCCCTACTCCCTATTTTGGTGAAATTTTGTCATCAGAACTGCCTTTCTTTGGTCAATAGCAAATTACTAGGGTAAACTTGCAATCAAGGTAATATTTGTGGTACTTGCTCCCTTGGGAGCCTGGGCATTATTCACCATGACAAACTGGCAATTTCTGATACAAAAACAAGGCGAATATCTTTGGCATCCACTAGAATCACCAACAGTGGAGCTTCCTGAAGGTAGGTATAGAGTTGTGGCTAACTCTAACTACACCAATACCGATGTAGATGTGCGAGTTACTCACTACTCCCATCATGAATCACCACCTAAAAGGTACGTCAAAACGCGATCGCGTCGCACAAGTGCAGATGGATTAATGGCGGTAATTCCATTTACTTTCCTCAAACCAGGAAGTTGGGAATTACGTTGTTCTGGCAACTTAATGTCGGATATGATCGGTAAAGCCTGGAGGTTTAGTGTCCGCCTAGAAATTTTACCAGAACACTCTCATCAGCAGTTAGTCCCAGATGGAGATGGAGATGAATTAATATCCCATCACTCTGGCTCTGCAACCCAACAATCATCTACACACAAGTATTCTCAAGAATCTGTTGATTCTGATATTGAGCAATTAGTAACATCTGCTTCCCTAGATGAAAATAACATGGGGGATGCAACTATCACTATTTCAGCAGAACAGGTAGCGGAGCAAGTAATAGTTACTCCTAACTACCAAACTATAGAAGAATCTTTCAATCCCCCCACAAATGCAAATTTTGATACACCAGCAGAAATTGCTAACCCTGGAGTTAATGCTGTTGATGTGACAAATTTAGCAGAGAATCTGCCTGGTACTGGCAATCCACCACTAGATGAGGTGATTGTCGCCCCAAATAATGGTGATAGCAAATCTAGCAATGAGGAACAGAACCCAGATTTCATTGATGAGCTTGTCAACCCAGTGCTATTGAAAGGGGAAACAGCAGAACAAATTTTACAAAATTTAGCAGATCTAGCCTTACCTACCAATGAACCAGCTTTAGGGTCAGAAAAAGTTGATCCTACACCCCCAAAAATTGCCGAATTACCCCTAACTATTACCTTGGATAGGGAAAATTATTTTGTCTCTTGGGGAGAAGCTTTTACCCTGGATGGAAGGGTAGAATTCAAAGATGTGAGTGCATCTCCGAGAATTTACGAGGGAGAATTACAAATAGAATTGCATTCCCCCCAAGGTGGAGAAGCGATCGCTCAAACCAAGCAAGTTGTAACTCAAGATACCTTACCTTTTAGTTTTACCTATGAGTTACAGGTTCCTGAAGATTGTCAATCTAAACTAATTTTGGCAGATATTAACTTATATGGTGTCCTGGAGAAGGGTGGTGAATTAATCCTTTTAGCGAGCCATGGTTTTACTATTACTGCGGCTGTGACTGAATTATTGGCACTGAGTGCTGCGGCTCAATCTCATACCGCAGAAGAATTACTGGCTTGTTCGGAAATTGCGATCGCCAATAATATCAAAGCCGAAACAAAGGTATCTACACCACCAGATTTACAATTATTCAATTTAGTCAAAACCTTACCCAAGGAACAAACTCTAGTTACCCAACCAAAAGTCACAACATCTTTACCCCCTCGTATAGATCCCTACTCGCTGCAAAAACCAACACCAGGTAAATCACCACAATTACCAAATCTGCCATTTAGTCAAAATCAGAACAGAGGGGTTGTAGTTTCTGACACTAAAACAACAGCAGATGTACCACAAAGAAGAAGTAGGAGTGCGGCTTTACCTTATTTAAAAAAACTACAACCATTATCTACGAGGGAGAAAGCAACTCAATCTGAGCCAATTACAGTCAAAAACCCCCCTGCAACAGAAGCATCACCAACGTTAGAGGATGAAAACCTGAATCAGGTTGAATCCCCAGCTTTACACAGCAATGCTGAACTAATTACCACCACTGAGAATCCTGATTCCGTATCTTCTCTCATTCGCCAATGGATACAAACTCAAGGATACACCATATCTCAACCCATTAATGTACAGTATGAAGATTATGATACCGAGCAGATTTTCAGTCATGAATTGGATGTGGATTCAGGGGTAGTACCAAACGAAACACCGAAAACCATTGATAGTCAGGTGGCTCCTGGGTCAAATCATGGTCATGAATCCATAGTCCTCCAGCAGCAACAATCTGCTTGGTTAGGAAGAGAAATTGTTGTAGATGATATTATTGACCCTGAAGTGGATACTACTTCCGGTGAACTGGAAAACACAAATAGGGACATTGAACAACAACAACCAGCAATTCCACCAGAACCCCTATTATCCCCCCAGGATGATGCTAAATTAGAACCCATACCCATACCAGAGTTATATGTACCCCCCGGAGAATTAATTTCTGGCAAATCAATTACAATTAGGATTGTACTACCCAATTTAGGCCCCCATATTGCCATCAAATTGTGGGTCAAAGACTGCCAAACTCGCAGACTTCTAGGCGCACCAAATATCCTCAAAAACTGGCTAGCTGTATCTCCCCATCATCTCCAGTTAACAACTCAACTCCAGGTTCCCTTCGGTTGCTTACAAATCCAAATTGAAGCGATCGCCATTGATTTAATTACTCAGCAAGAAAGCCACAAAATTAGTATTCCTTGTTCTGTGGTTCCCGACAACTTACCTCAAATAGCTATCAACCAACTAATTGAGATTTAAATTATCTACCCTTCTAGCTTGAAAATGGGGAATGTAGACGCTCGGAGAGCGGTAAGCCATTGCGGTGGACGGGTTCCCCGGCATAAAGGAGGCAGTGCGGTGGACGGGTTCCCCGGCATAAAGCAACTGCCGTCAACTGGCGCAACCCGTAGGGCTTCCCGCAGGGTAGGAGTGAAAGAGTGAAAGAGTGAAGGAATTATTTTCATGCTTGGCTGCATACCAAGATACTCTACGAGAAAGCTGCGCCTATATGAGGACATGAGATGAAAGAGAGTGTAGGGTGTAGCAAGACTTTCTTCTTTTCCCTACACCCTACACCCTATCCCCTACCTTGACAAGTGTTTTAGGACTTCCAGTGAAAAGTCAGGTCGATTTTCCAGTGTTAAAAATCTTGAGAATTTTCAAAAAAATGACAGAATTTGCAGTAAGCTCGTTTTGAATTGTACTGTAACTTCATAGGAATCTATAACTATGGCTGCTTCTTATTTGCCTTCTCTTTTAGTCCCCTTTTTGGCAGTTCATTTTTTTGTGGTCATGGCATTTATGTTCATTTACATTGAACGGGATAGTATTGCCTAAACAACACCATAGCTATTAGCTTCAAAATTAAATATTTATGGAGCTATCAATCTAAATTATTAATACCGCCTACCTCTAAGAGATAGGCGGTTTTTATCTTGCTGATTTATCAAGCAAATTATGAATAAAATCAGACTTCAGGTATTTTCACCATACCTGAATTACATACCTGCTCCCACACCAGCGTAGGAACCATAAAAGAAAATGCCAACAACAGTAATAACACCTAAGCCTGCAACCGTAGCTACGATCCACAGGGGAATTCTTCCGCCTCCAGACACTATTTATCCTCCCACAAATCAAAAACAACAGATTAATAAACAAAGATTAATACTAGTCCGTCAAACTAGTTAAAGAAGTAACTGGAAAATAGAATTCCCAGAACGAAAACTAGTAATAATCCCAAGTAAAGTGAAGTCCGGTTTAATTCTACCGGTTGATTGTTCGTATTAGGGTTTCTATCCATGATTTTCTCTTAGCGTTGAATGAACTGCATGGCAGCGATCGCGCCTAAAAAGAAGACTGTTGGTACACCTAAAGCGTGAACCGACAACCATCTGACCGTAAAAATAGGGTATTGTACGGGTTGGTTTATATTATTGCCACTAGTCATAATTCCAGCCTACTTTCCAATAAATTGCTCAACTTGTTGCTTTGATTCCAAGCGATCGCTCACAATGGGAATTTCTTGTCGTGCCTGAGTGAAATATTCATCAGGACGGGGTGTGCCAAACACATCATAGGCTAAGCCAGTGCTGACAAATAACCAACCAGCAATAAATAATGCTGGAATGGTAACGCTATGAATTACCCAGTAACGAACACTAGTGATGATATCGGAAAATGGACGTTCTCCAGTAGTACCTGACATTTAGATCCCCACCTAAACAAATGATTGCTATTAATGTTTATTATCCTACAAAGTTTAGAATTAGTTACAAATTGCAACTTCTTTCTCAGAAATTTTGCAAATAACACCTAAGCTGGTTCGGCAGGTGCTGAGGTCGCAACACTGGGATTATATTTCAGTAGAATACCGCGATCGCCAACAATAAATCCCTGCTCTGGAGACAAGAAGACTATTTTGTATAAATTGGCGGGAACGCTTTCCACATCCCGGTCTTTTTCCCAAGTTTTACCACCATCACCACTGCGGAGTAAATTACCACTACCTCCACTGACCCAAATTTCATCTGGTGTGCGGTAAGCCAAATCTAGCAAACCCCAACTAGTTGCAAATTCTGGATATTCTGGTTCTAGCCACTCTTCCAGATTATTAGGAGTACTAAATTGGATTTGTCCTCCCCTAGCTAGCATCCACATTTGCCCATTATTGGCAAATCCCATATTTTCTACCCGGCGGGAGCTATTACGATTGTGGGGTTCCCAAGCATCTTGTCCGGGTCGCCAAATTGAGTAAAAATTACCTTTTGCTGAAACCGCGATATACTCACCCTTCGAGGAACGTTCCATGTTCCGCACCACACCCACAGCTTCTTCTACCTGTGCTTTCCAATTTTTACCACCATCAGTGGTTTTATAAATAGCACCCACACTAGTAGCCATTTCGGCGGTATTTTCGTCCAAGGCGACGATGGAAATGGGATTACCTGGTAATTTTGCACTTAAGGGAATATTAGACCAGGAATTACCCCCATCAGTAGTATGTAGGGTTAAGGCTGGTTCCCCCACAATCCATCCTTCCTGACCATGAAAACTAATACCATTAAAGCGGGAATTCGGCTCATCTAATTCTAGTTTGATGGGTTGCCAAGTATTACCGCCATCCTCAGTTCTTAATAAGGTAGCCTTACCACCAACTACATAGCCATGGGATTGATCACTAAAGGCGATATCCAGTAGTTTGGCATCTGTAGGCACGTTAACTACTTCCCAAGGATTGGCGCTAATCGAGGCGACTTTACTACAGCTAACGCACATGAGTAAAACTATAAACAAGGCAAAGATTCGTTGCCAACTTTTGAAAATTGAATGCATTCTAACTTGTTAGTATTCTGTCAATGTTGTGTATACAATTTTTTACGTAATTGAGAGCAAACGCAACCTCATCAGTGGCATCTGCTGTGAATTAAACTGCTGGGAAAGTACTCTTAGTGCAAACCGTACAGACTGATGAAAAATAAGAACCCAAGAGCTAAAGTACCAAAAATCAAAATATTCTTCTGACCAGGTGTTAATGTATTTACACCTAAGCCATAACCAAGATTTTCTTTAAAACCTGATGCTGTACCAGCAGGTCCCACATTGGTAAAGGCTTTTTTGTTAGCGCTGCAAACTGGACAGCGCCAATTTATCGGTAATTCTGTAAAAGGTACCCCTGAAGCAATATCACGCCTGTCATCACCCTTCTCCGGTTCGTAAACATAACCGCAGGCGCGACATTCATAACGATCTAGCACAGTAGTGGTGTCAACAGCTGGTTCGCTCATGGCTTTGGCAAAGTTGATACTTTTGCAGCAAATATTAAATATACGTTACAAATTATGACATACCTGTTACTTTTTTCTATACTTATGGCTCAGGAATCTTATCTGTTTTGGTATCCCTTCCCCAAAATTGGCGAGCCTAGAAATATATAATATATTTACCAGACGGTAACAGAGTTATTTAAACCTAAAAGCGGTAAGATATTAATTGTGTTTGTCCTCAGTGGTTACGAGTACCTTTTAGGCTTTCTACTCCTATGTAGCCTAGTACCCTTCTTAGCTCTTGCAGCATCGAAAATCTTACGTCCCAGTGGGCGTTATCCAGAAAAGCGCACCACCTATGAATCTGGTATGGAACCTATCGGTGGGGCATGGATTCAGTTCAACATTCGTTACTACATGTTCGCTCTAGTTTTTGTAGTGTTTGATGTAGAGACGGTATTCTTATATCCTTGGGCGGTAGCGTTCCACCGTCTGGGTTTATTGGCATTTATTGAAGCACTCATTTTTATTGCAATTCTGGTAATTGCCCTAGTCTATGCATGGCGTAAAGGAGCTTTGGAATGGTCTTAGATGCAAATTTAAAGGGAAAAAAATTGGATCGAGAAACTATTATTAATCCAGTTGGCAGTCCCACAGTCACCCAAGAACTCTCGGAAAACGTCATTCTCACCACTGTTGATGACCTTCACAACTGGGCAAGATTATCCAGTTTGTGGCCCATGTTATTTGGTACTGCTTGTTGTTTTATTGAGTTTGCCGCTTTAATTGGTTCTCGGTTCGATTTTGACCGATTTGGTCTAATTCCCCGTTCCAGCCCTCGGCAAGCCGATTTAATTATTACTGCTGGTACGATTACCATGAAGATGGCACCCCAATTGGTACGTCTTTACGAACAAATGCCAGAACCCAAGTATGTGATTGCTATGGGTGCTTGTACAATTACTGGCGGTATGTTCAGCATGGATTCACCCACAGCAGTACGTGGGGTTGATAAGCTGATTCCTGTGGATGTGTATTTACCTGGTTGTCCTCCTCGTCCAGAAGCAATTATTGATGCGATTATCAAATTGCGGAAGAAAATCAGTAATGATTCCATCCAAGAACGGGGTTTAATCAAGCAAACCCACCGCTACTACAGTACTACTCACAATATGAAACCAGTGGAGGAAGTTTTAACTGGTAAGTATTTGCAGTCCGATGCCCGTTATACTCCACCTAAGGAGTTAACAGAAGGTATGGGTATGCCAGTTCCACCTGCTTTATTGACTTCCCAGTCACAAAAGGAGGAAGTTAACCGTGGCTGAAGAATCTAAACCAGTACCAGCAGAGTCAGAATCTATTGTTCAAGCTGGTAAAGTTTCCCAATGGTTGACAGGTAATGGTTTTGTCCATGAGTCTTTAGAGGCTGATGCAAATGGGGTGGAAATTGTTAAGGTAGAGGCAGATTTTTTACTTCCCATTGCTACAGCCCTCTATGCTTATGGATTTAACTCTCTCCAATGTCAAGCTGGGATTGACCTTGGTCCTGGGCAAGAGTTGGTGAGTATGTATCACTTAATTAAAATCAGTGATAATGCGGATCAACCGGAGGAAGTACGTATCAAGGTCTTTCTGCCTAGGGATAATCCTGTTGTGCCTTCAGTATATTGGATTTGGAAAGCTGCCGATTGGCAAGAACGGGAATCCTATGATATGTATGGCATTATTTATGAAGGTCATCCCAATTTGAAGCGGATTTTAATGCCGGAAGATTGGGTAGGTTGGCCATTACGTAAAGATTATATTTCTCCTGACTTTTATGAATTGCAGGATGCTTATTAAAGGTTTTCTAGATCTATGAGTGTTCATTGTCTAAAAGCCTAAAATAACCCCGACTCTTTAATTAAGTCGGGGTTTTAAGTATTTTTTTTAGTATGCACGTAGCATAGTCTTACTTATTACTTATTACTTCCTTACGGATGGCGCTTGAGAGACACACTAGGCATAGCAAATGGTGGGTTTTCTACTGTTTGACCATCAGTACCAAGTATAAGCATTTTGATATCAAAATTTTCCCCTTGGCTGACACTGAGGTTTAGAGCCTTGGTGATATCCACTGCTCCGTCAAAGGTTACTTTTTGTCCATGATGTCCATGATGTCCATGATGACCATGATGACCATGATGACCATGATGACCATGATCGTGCATACTCATAGAATGCATCCCTTCACCCATGCCAAATAAGAAGACAGAGCCAGCAAAGTGAGGATTTCCATCTATTGGAGATGTATGATCGGCATTAGGCTCGTTGAGGAATATGCGTAACTCGAAAGAGTCAGATGTCATTGGGAGATTATGAATTATTAGTTCAACTCTTGGTTGCATGGATTCCACAGCTCGAAATTTTGCCAACCCAAAAGGTGTAATTACTCGTCTTGAACCCACGGCTGGTTCTGGAAATTCATCATATTGATAGGGAAGATTATTTATATCAAGGATGTCATTTGCTGACATATCCAATTCTTCATAAATCTCCTCAGCTATATCATCTGGAACCACGGCATCTGGATTATTTTGTTGCCATATGTACCATTGACGGTCAACATAGGAGTGGTGCATCCAAAAAATGGGGTCAAAAGCAGCAAAGGTAACGTTACTCATTGAACCACCGTTACCACCAACCCAAACATGGATAAAATTATGGGGATTTTCAATACGTCCGGAAAAATCAACAAAGTTGTTTTCTTGCATGGCGATCGCAACTGGGTTCTCCAACTCGGATAACCTACTAATTTGACCAGGACGACGAATGGTTTCTCCGCCAATTGGTATTTGGGCACTGTAAAGAGGGTTAAGTACTTCTACCCCTTCTGCATCAAAATAGGTACTCTCAGCTACAGCATTAGGTAATCCGTTTCTTTGTGACTCCTGAGAGATCCAGTCCCAGTAAGGTAAAGTGACATCCGGCACATATCTTTGCAATGCCTGTTCAAAACGCAGAAGGTAAGCGCGATGCCAAGGTAAAAATTTTAGTCCACCATGTGGGCACTCCCAATCTGGAAAACCATGTAAACCTGCTATTTGCTCATATCCACCTTCTTCCACTTCTTCTTGTAATAAGGCATATGCAGTGCGTAAGTTTTGCAGTTCTTCTGCACTGAGCTGGTTAATTTCTTTTCTAATGAAGGGAACAGCTGTATCAACTATGTTATCGCTCATAATTTGTATCTATAAAGTTAAACAACTACAAATAAAATTACGATGTGAGACTGTACAATTCCGTAAATATTCAGTAACCCAGATGGGTAGAAAAGTCGGGAATCTGAACAGTGAGGAATATTATTATTGTAGTAGCGATCGCGGTTGAATAGGAGTAATCTAATACTCGACACTTAGTATTCCTCATTTCATCCTACATGAAAAGACCTATTATTTATATTGCCATCACCAACCACGGTTTTGGTCATGCTACTCGTACTGCTGCTGTTGCTGCGACTATCCAAAAGCTATGTCCAGAGGTATTGATCATCATGACTACCACTGCTCCCAGGTGGTTGTTAGAATCTTACATGGATGGAGATTTTATTCATCGTCCCCGACCCTATGATTTAGGGGTTATCCAAGCAGATAGCTTGAATATGGATCAGCCAGCCACTCTGGCAAAATTACGAGAGATTCGCAAAAATCAAAATTCGATTATCGCTTCGGAAGTTAACTTTATCCGCCAAAATCGCGTCAATCTCATTCTGGCTGATATTCCCTTTTTAGCTGCCAAAATTGCTAAAACTGCTGGTATTCCTTGTTATATGATGAGTAACTTTGGCTGGAATTTTATTTACCGAGATTGGGGTGGTGAGTTTCTGGAAATTGCTGACTGGATTGATGAATGTTACTCTGATTGCGATCGCTTGTTTCGTCTTCCCTTCCATGAACCCATGTCAGCTTTCCCCAATATTACTGATGTGGGTTTACCTGGTGGTTCTCCTCGCTATCAGTCAGATAAAATTAGAACTGTTTGGGGAATAGATAAACCGCCAGAAAAAACTGTTTTACTTACTTTTGGCGGTTTGGGTTTACAAGCGATTCCTTACCATAACCTGATAAACTTCCCCGATTGGCAATTTATTACCTTAGATAAATCTGCTCCTGATTTACCTAATTTAATCAAAATTAATCAATCTAAATATCGCCCTGTAGATGTAATGCCAATTTGTGGGCGAATTATTTCTAAACCGGGATTTAGCACATTTTCTGAAGCTACAAGATTGGGAACTCCCATTGCTTCTGTAACCCGCGATACTTTTGCCGAAGCGGCTTTTTTGTTAGAAGGAATTACCAACTATAACCAACATCAAATTATCTCCCTATCAGAATTTTTCGATGGGAACTGGGATTTTCTCCATCAACCACTCACACCACCCCGAAAATCAGAACCTATTGCCAAGGATGGAAATGAAACTATAGCTCATGCTGCGATCGCATATCTACAACAACAATCATAATCGGTTCAACCAGAAACCAATTGATAATTATTCGGTATAAGAAGTTAATTGCTTAATATTTATTTGTTATGAATCACCAATTATGAATTTCGAGCCAGAGTCCACGAAACTATCTAAGTTGACTCTAGACTTCACCTCCCAAGATATACGTCGAGTCTTAGATAAACAAAAAGAAGAACGGCAAATTTTACTGACACAAACTAATATTTTGTTTGTCGTTAACACCGCTCTGTTAAGCGCCCTGACTATTTCCAAGCTAGTTTCTGTATTTAGCTTTTTTAGTGCAATTGAAGTTGGGCTATTTTTGATCAATTTCACATTGTTAATTAATGCTTTATTACCCCGTCAATTCGTCGTCACACCTAATTTAGAAAGTGAGAAATTTCTAGAAACCTATTTAGGAATGCAACCAGAAGAATACCAGGTGCAGATGCTAGTTAACTTCGTAGAGACGTATAATGCAAATAGACAACCATTGAATGATATATCTCAATCTTTGTTTTATGCCGCTTGTGTTACTTGGGGGATTGCTTTGGTCTTATCTTTACATCTGGTAACTGTTTATTTTGTACCTGAATTACAAGGTTTATGAATTCCAATTCCATTGAAGTTACAGATACAGATTCTGGCAAAAGCGTAAATTTGCCTAAACCAGACCGTACTAATATTACAGTGCTTACTTCCAAATTACCGAATAAGCCCATACTACCTTGGACTCACTTCGATTCACCTTGGCTGGATAAGGAAGAAGAGGAAGAAGCATCAACGGAACAGGAAACTTCTACTGAAAATCAAGATAACCAGTCAGAAGCGACTGAGAATCAACTAGAACCATCAGCAACAGACTCAAATTCCTCAGTCGATTCAGACACCCTACAAACAGCTACTCAGCAAACACCAACTCCTGAAACTCCCCAGACTGATGAACGAGGTGTAGAGAATTCCATAATCCACAATCCACAATCTAAAATCCCAAATTAATGTGACCAAAAAATAGACTGGATACAAGCCCCTCGATTGATCGATGAGGTAACTGATAACTGATAACTGATAACTGATAACTGAAATGACTCACTATCAAAAACTACTGAGAATTTCCACCACTGGCAAATCTTTGTATAACATTACTCCCAAGATTGCTGCCATTGTTGCTGAATCAGGAGTCAGAACCGGACTTTGCACCCTATTTTTACGGCACACATCAGCTAGTTTAATCATTCAAGAAAATGCTGACCCTGATGTTTTACTAGATTTAGCTGAGTTTATGGCAAAATTAGTTCCAGAATCGACTCACTATATCCATAATGCAGAAGGGCCAGATGATATGCCAGCCCATATCCGTACTGCTATTACCCATACTTCAGAGCATATTCCCATTAATAATGGTCATCTGGTATTAGGAACTTGGCAAGGAATATATATCTGGGAACATCGACAACGGAATCATTCTAGGGAATTAGTGGTTCACGTTTCCGGTTAATCAGTAATAACGCACGGTTCATCCATTTGAAATCGAGTTAGGAAAAATGCGGAACGTAGTAATCAGGGTTTTAGCGTTTGATTTAGATTGCGAGCGCAAGTAAGCGTATTAATTTTGCCTCCAAATGTCACCAATAAAAAACCTGATTGGCTCCAAATCTTTATTCTCATACCAGTTCAAATAATGTTTGCAATATATAAATTCTTCGTTAGGGCACGGCACCAGTAAGATACTTTTATGTGTTGAAAGATGGTAGATGCCGTGCTCCTACTACTTCTATTAATATACAAGGGTGCGTTAGACTAAAGTTATAACGTACTAAAAGCTATACAAAATTGTGCGTTACGCTACGCGATAACATACCCTACGTCTTTTAAGCCCAAGCGCAGGCTACGCCAACAAAAATCAAATAGTAATCCTATAGAAGCAAAGGCTACTGAAATTAATCAGAGCTTGGCATTTAATCACAAGTAATATTTAAATTAATTCTAAAAAATATGTTAAGTACCTCTACTGAGAAAAAATTACCGCGATCGCCTCATTTAATCACTCCCCTACCAGGGCCTCGCGCTCAAGCTATTGTAGAACGCGATCGCGCTGTTACTTCACCTTCTTATACCCGTGATTATCCCTTGGTAGTAGCTCGCGGTGAAGGCTGCATGTTGGAGGATGTGGATGGGAATGTGTTCCTGGATCTGACGGCGGGCATTGCTGTGACAGCTACGGGACATGCTCACCCAGAAGTGGTAAAAGCAATACAATCACAATCCGCAAAATTACTGCATATGTCGGGCACGGATTTTTACTACGAGCCAATGGTAGATTTGGCGGAGAGGTTAGTTGATAATGCCCCTTTCCCCAATAGAGCCAAGGTATTTTTTACTAATTCTGGGGCAGAATCCACTGAAGGTGCAATAAAACTAGCGAGATATTATACCGGGCGCTCATTGATTGTGGCATTTTTAGGAGCATTCCACGGACGCACCTATGGAGCCATGTCTCTGACGGGTTCTAAGTCAGTACAAAGGGCTGGTTCTGGCTCCTTGGTTCCTGGTGTCACCCATATTCCTTACGGTACCCATGCTAGTTTGGATTATTTAGAGCAGCAGTTATTTTCTTCTATGGTTCCCCCTCAAGAAGTAGCCGCTATCTTTGTGGAACCAATTCAAGGGGAAGGGGGATATATAGTCCCAGAAGATGGATTCTTAGCAAGGCTACGAGAAATATGCGATCGCCACGGTATTTTGATGGTAGTGGATGAGGTACAGTCAGGGATGGGACGTACTGGTCGTTTATTTGCGATCGAACATTGGGGAATAATGCCTGATATCATTACCTCAGCTAAGGGAATTGCTAGCGGTTTACCTTTGGGAGCAATTATTTCTCGACCGGAGTTAATGACTTGGCCTCCTGGTTCCCATGCTACCACCTTTGGGGGTAATCCCGTAGCCTGTGCGGCGGCTTTGGCTACCTTAGACTTGTTAGAAGGGGGCTTGATGGCAAATGCAGCCAAGATGGGAGAATTATTACAAGCAGAATTAAGCAAGTTAAACGATAAATTTCCTCAGATTTCTCCACCTCGCGGTAAAGGTTTAATGGTGGGGGTGGATTTACGGGATGGAGAAGGTAGGCTGAGTCCTCAGTTGCGCGACTCTATTATACATGCGGCATTTTACAAGGGTTTACTTTTATTAGGTTGTGGAAAAGCGGCGATTCGTTTTTGTCCACCTCTAGTAATTGATGAGAGCCAAATTCACATTGCGATCGATATATTAAACGACGTGTTAATTGACATGTAACCATTGAATACAGAGGAAGTTAGCACTATTTTCAATCTGCGATCGCAAATTCTGCAATCAATCTATTGACCAAGTTGACTAAACTGTTTAGTATAGTATTAAAAGGAAGAACTAAGTCGTTTAGTTCAATTAAAAATTTATACTATCTATCATGAATGGTACATTTATTAAAAACTCAATAGTTAGCAGAATCAAGGCGAAGCAAGTTAAAACCTTCGGTATAGCTACAGCTGTTGTATTGGGCGGGGTAGTATTATCTCAAGTTATTAATAGCCAAGCATTACAAACTCAACCAGCAACCCAAGAGCAACAGGTAACTACTCCTGAAATTAAGACAGTAACAGCCTTGGGTAGATTGTTACCAGAGGGAGAAGTAATTGAAATTGCTGCATCTTCATCAGGTCAGGGGAATCAAGGTAATAAAATAGATAAGTTATTAGTCAAGGAAGGTGACAAGGTAAAAGCGGGACAGGTAATTGCAGTTCTGGATAATAACAACAAACTCAAAGCTGCATATGCAAAAGCCAAGGAAGGGGTAGAAGTTGCAAAGGCTAATTTAGCGAAAGTTCAAGAAGGTGCTCAAACTGGAGAAATTAACGCTCAAAAAGCGGAAGTTGCTAGGATTCAAGCACAATCACTAGGTGAGGAAAGAGCGCAACGGGAAACTTTAGGAAGATTAGAGGCGGAGTTAGAAGGAAATAAAGCTACACAAAAAGCGACTATCAGAAGGTTGGAAGCGGAATTAAATAATGCTAAATCGGAATTTAGGCGCTATGAAAAGCTATATAAAGAAGGTGCTACTTCTCAATCTAATTTTGATAGCAGACGTTTGCAGGTAGATACTTTTGCTCAACAATTAAATGAAGCTAGAGCTACTTTAGAACGGCAAATCAGAACGGGAAATAGGCAAATTAAAGAAGCAAAAGCTGTTCTCAGTCGGATTCAAGAGGTGAAGACTCAGCAAGTAAATTCAGCGAAAGCAACCCTGAATAAAATTAGTGAAGTTCGTCCGGTAGATGTAGTTGTTGCACAAGCAGAATTAAGACAAGCAATAGCATCAGCGCAAGAAGAAAAAGCTAATTTCGAGCAATCTTTTATCAAAGCACCCAAAGACGGTGTAATTCTCAAAATCAATAATTATCCCGGTGAAAAAGTTTCTGAAGATGGACTTGTTGAATTAGGACAAGTCGAAAATATGATGGTATTAGCTGAAGTTTACCAATCCCATATTACTAAAATAAAAATCGGTCAAAAGGTTCGAGTCAAAAGTACTTCTTTGAGTAATGAATTACGAGGTAAAGTAGATGCTATTGGTTGGAAAATACAGCGACAAAATGTGATTAATGCAGATCCTAGTGAAAATATTGATTCTAGGGTTGTGGAGGTTCGTGTACGTTTAGATCAAGAGTCTAGTCAAAAGGCGGGTAAGTTGACTAATTTGCAGGTAAAAACAGTATTTGAATTATAAGAATCATACCAAATTGCTTTCAAAGATAGAGAGTAAGGTGGGCAATGCCCACCCTACGATATTTTCAAATTCATAGATATCAAATCTAAAATAATCATGCTGGGATTTATTCAAAAAATTCAACGTCGTACTCCCTTGGGTTGGTTACAACTAACCCGTCATAAAGGACGTTTTCTGGTGGCAATTTCCGGAATTGCTTTTGCTGATATTCTCATGTTTATGCAGCTGGCTTTCCAAGCTTCTCTATTTGAAAGTAATACTCGTCTTAATTCAGCTGTACTTGCAGATATTGTCTTGATTAGTTCCCAAGCCAAAAGTACTGCGAATTTGTCCACATTTCCTCGAAATAGATTATTTGCAGCATCCGATGTACCGGGGGTTAAAACTGCGGAACCAATGTATATTGGGATGGTGTCATGGAGAAATCCCCAAACACGGAAAAAAGTTCAGGTACAAGCAATTGGATTTAATCCCGAAGTACCGGCTTTAAATATACCCGAAGCTAACGCTCAAGTAGATAAAATTCAACTACCGGATACCTTTTTATTTGATAAAGGTGCAAGGGGAAACTACGAGCAATTATTTGCTCAAGTCGCAGCAGGAAAGGAAGTTTCCACAGAGATAGGTAAACGGACGATTACTGTCAATGGACTATTTAAATTTGGTGCTTCTTTTGCAGCAGATGGGATGTTGATTTCGAGTATAGATAATTTTTTACGGTTGTTTCCTTCACAACAAGCAAGTAGTGTGAATGTTGGTTTAATTTATCTGGAATCAGGATATGATCCTGCTACAGTTGTAAGTCAATTAAAAAAGCATTTACCAAATGACGTTAAGGTTCTCACCCGTGATGGATTTGTTCAGTTTGAGCTAGACTTACTGACTAAAGAAAGTCCAATTTCTATCATTTTTACTTTTGGCGTGTTGATGGGGTTTTTGATTGGTGTCATTATTGTTTATCAAATTCTTTCCGCAGATGTAAATTCCCATTTGAAAGAATACGCTACATTCAAGGCAATGGGTTATGGAAATAATTATTTATTAGGAGTGATTTTTGAAGAGGTAATCATTATTGCGATCGCAGGTTTTATTCCCGGTTTCCTGATTCCATTAAGATTATATTCTTTGGCTGCGGCGGCAACAAATTTACCTATATATATGACAGCCACACGAGCTATTACTATTTTTATTTTAACTGTAATTATATGTCTAATTTCGGGAGTGCTGACAACTCAAAAGTTACAATCGGCTGATCCGGCTGATCTGTTTTAAAGATTAAGAATTGTAAAAGGGAAAAGGGCTAAAGCATAAAGAGCTACTTAATAATCTTCTCAAACGCGCAGACAACCCGAAAACCAAAACTGCTGTAGAAGTAGTCGCGCTCCATTCTAATGTTGATGCAGCGGTACGCAGAGCGGCAGTACTCAGGATTGATGTCCCAAGAGCCGCCTCGCAAAATAGCTCTACCAAATTTTTCAAAAAGATTATCATTACCATCAAACCAAGGACTACCATCTGTAGGGACACCTTTGTAATTATCATGCCAATCATCAAGGCACCATTCCCAGACATTGCCATGCATATCATATAAGCCAAAGGCATTAGATGGAAAACTTCCTACTGGTGTGGTTTGTCCTCGGTTTTCTCCTCTGGGATCATTACCATAACTGTATTCGTCGTTATAATTTGCTAAATCGGTGGTAATTGTCTCACCAAAATGAAAAGGTGTAGTTGTTCCTGCACGACAAGCATATTCCCATTCAGCTTCACTGGGAAGGCGATATTCCCGTCCTGTTTCCCTGGAAAGTCTGGCACAAAATTCTACCGCATCGCACCAAGATACCTTCTCCACAGGAAGGCTATCACCTGTGAAGGAAGAGGGATTTAGTTCTAAATCTTGGTTAACTTTGGATAGTGCTGCTACTGCTTTCCACTGTGCTTGGGTTATTGAATATTTACCCATGAAGAAGGG
The DNA here is from genome assembly GCF_900185595.1 of Calothrix rhizosoleniae SC01. Lineage (GTDB taxonomy): Bacteria > Cyanobacteriota > Cyanobacteriia > Cyanobacteriales > Nostocaceae > Calothrix_A > Calothrix_A rhizosoleniae. The sequence goes on along the minus strand of NZ_FYBH01000181.1, from coordinate 4,376 downwards.
TGGAACGGTTACTTTATGTTGAGGACGCTCTGAGTCAAAACTACCTGACTCATTTGCCAAAGCGCCCATGATGAAAGTACCACCGGGAATAGCAACCATATCTAAGGTGACATTCTTTCCTAAATCTTCGGTAAAATATTGGGCATACCGATGCCATTGAATTTCTTGCCCTTGAGCATTAAGGGTGACAACATCAAATGCAAATAGAAAGTAATTAGGAAGTTTAATATACTCTTGGGGAATTTTAGCTCTAACTACTCGAATGCCATTTTCTTGTTGATTACCTAATTGAGGATCTTGTATTACTGGATTCTCTTGCACTTCATTTCTAGTTGGCAGTCTATAATAAGACACTCCATCACGACTTTTTGAACTCAACCAATTACAGAACTCAAAGACATTTTGCCAACTAATGCCAGTAATCGCTCTTTTGGCACTTCCTGGTTGAAAATGGGACTGTGAATTTAATCGCTCATCAACAAAAAGTTGGTACTCTGCACAGGTAATATAGCTAGTATCAATTTCTAAGTTTTCATCAATCTCCGTGAAATTATTTAGCCTCCGTGACAGCTTTACTTCTGCTGCTAACTTGGCAATTTTTGGTTCTGGAGATTCTAACCCCTCCTCTAGTATTTCCTCCAGTCGTTCCCTTACTGCTGGCTCCACCTTCAAACTTTCTTGCAGACAATCTAAAGCTAGAGTTAATGATGCAACACTGAGATTTTCTATAGCTTTGTGAATCAGATTTGTAGCATCACCTTGAACCGCATACAAGCGGATAGTTTCTGCCCACCAAGGATTATCCAAGTTTTCAACTAAAATACTATCCTGCTGTAATTCCTTCACCTGTGCAGCCGCTAAATACTCTTGAAAACTCAAATGGGCAAATTCATAAACCCCTAACTCTCTTTCCATTAATAACCCACTCACCTGTTTAATCTGCTTCAGGAATTGAGAGGGATTTACACTACTACCTGCAACCCTTTCTAGTTCATCTGCAATCAATTCTTGTCCTAGTTGGGGGGTAAATTCCCTCGTTTCTCTTGACATCAAAGCTAATGCAAGGACTTGCAGCACCGATTTATTTTGTTCTGCGGTAAGTGGAGTCTTGATTTTCTTGGCTTCCTGACGTGAACCCAAGATCAAATCACAAATTTTCTGGTATAGTTCTCCCCTGCGCCCTGGTAATGCACTACCACAATAATGAACTGTAGCAATCATTGTCACCAACAGTGGGTTCTTCGCCATATCTGAGATAGCGCGATTAGAAATAATTCGCTCAATTAAATTGTCAGCATTATTTTCAGCTTCAGCCCTGACTGCGGGAGTATCCCTCCCTGCACGACTCATAATTTCCGTTTGCACATACCAACTACGGATAAATTGCTGCATCTGCTCTGAGTTGAAGGGAAGCACTTCTAGCACGGTTCCCACTTGCTCCACAGGTGCGCTCTTATAGCCGTGGGGACGGGAAGTAATTATAAAAGCAGCTTGGCAATAGATTTGCATCTGCTGATTTACCCAGTGACTCACCTGCTGGCGTTGGGATTCATCGGCGACTTCATCCAACCCATCCAGCATCACCAACAAATTACCTGTGTTTAACTCCTCTTCTACCCAATCAGGAGGAGGAGTCAAGGCTTGAGATGCGGGTAGGTTGCGAATATGTTCCTGAATCAGTTGAGGTAAGCTGGGCGGTGGTTCGGCGACAATCAAATTACGAATATCTCGCAAATACAAGAGTATGGGGATGAATTTTGGCGCTTTGTATTTACCGTGGTGTTTCTTGGCGTAGGTGAGGGTTAAATGGCGTAGCAGGGTGGTTTTTCCCGAACCAGGAGGACCAATTACTGCTAAACGGCGATAGTTGGAGAATTTTTTATTGGTGGTTTGGGCTAAAAAATCCCAAATTGTTTGACTCTCGGTGTCAATGTGTGGCGAAATCATCCCTCCAGGTATATTTTCAGGAATTTCGGGATCAACTCGCAAGGGTACAAACACATCCTCTAAATCCAGCACGGGTAAACCAATACGAAATCCCTCGATTTTGAATTCCCGGAAATAGTCAACTAAACTCCGATAATAACTGCGCTGGAATTGAGGGTTTAAACTCCACCAGAAATCTATGACAAATGTTTTCAAGCCCTTGACAATCCAGGTTGCGAGGGGCTCCTCTGCTTTCTCTAACTCCTCTTCAATCTGGTTGAGAACGCGGTTAGTTACCCCAAACACAAACTTATATGCGATCGCAACTATTGTAACAGCGATCGTTAATATTCCTGATGCCAATGCTGCTTGTGGATTTCCAGCCATGAGGAAACCAACTGTTCCCGATAATCCCAATCCGGAACCAGATAAACCCAGGTATTTGATTATCTTTTGCACCCTTTGATTTCTGGCTTGGCGGCGTGCATCAGTAGATTGTTGTGGAGAGAGAGATTTTTCTGCTGGGTTCTTGTTTGACATTGGTTGTGTGGGTATGCTCGCAAGTTTGTATCCAACCACACTTGAAATTAAACCTTAAAACATGAGGAATTTGATACGAGTTTTATTAAAAATTTATCTGCTGATGGTGTTTTTGAGCTTTTAATGCCCTTAAACGTTGGATTAACGGTGAAGGATTAGCACACCACTCTTGATAACGTTGTTCGCGCCACTTTGCTAAACGTGCCATATAAGAATCCATCTGAGGACGATTATGCAGATAGTAAGTAATAGTAGCGTGAATCTGCTCTAGAGTAAGAGTGGGTAAGTTAGCAGCTATTTCTTCTGGTGTATACCCTTCTAAATAATAATCCAGCACATTATCTACGCCGATGCGATGACCTTTGATACGAATGTCATCCGGTGACAAAAATTCAAAATAATCTTCTAATTGCATCGGTTTGTACGGGGATGGAGTCTGATTCTATTTTACTGTGCGATCGCATTTAGTAGAATATGATTGAGTACATGGAAGATTGCGATCGCTTCCATAAAAAATTATGCAAGTTACTGAAAAAACCTCCTACACCCCAGAAGAATATTTAGCACTAGAAGAAACTGCTGAATATAAAAGTGAATATATTGACGGGAAAATCATTCCAATGGCAGGTGGATCTACCAATCATAATCAAATATCAATCAACTTTACTACTGAGTTAAATGTTGCTTTCAAAAGACAAGATTACCGAGTCTATATGGTTGATGTTCGCCTATGGATACCGAAAAGGCGAATTTATACTTATCCAGATGTGATGATTGTGATGGGGGAACCAGAATATTTTGATAACCGTACAGATACAATTACCAATCCTCAAGTCATTATTGAGGTACTGTCAGATTCAACACAAGCATATGACAGGGAAGGAAAGTTTCAAGCTTACCGGACTATACCTACTTTTAAAGAATATTTGCTCATTAACCAAACTAATATTTATGTGGAGCAGTTTTCTAAGACTGGAAATAAGCGGTGGACACTACGAGAATACGATGAAGAAGATGAGATGATTTCCTTCGATTCCCTAGCTTTTGAAATTTCTATGCAGGATTTATATAACAAGGTGCAGTTGTCAACGCATGAGAACAGGGATAAGGGATGATTTAGTGGATATGGAGAATTTATATATGCAGATGAAATGGGTAACAAATTAGAATAAGAGCAAGATATTTAGGTTGTACTTTAAATATGTCACTCGAATTCTTAAATGCACCCCAATCCCCGCTATCTAATAACTTGAAGGTGACACTCCTCATAGAAACCCTCCCTTCTGGGAAAGTTGCTGCATCTGTTTTGGAGTTTCCGGACTGTCGAGTAGAAGCACAAACACCAGGAGAAGCTATTAGCCAAATAAAAACCACATTTTTAGAACGGCTCAAGCATATTCAAGCAATTTCCTGGGACGTACCACCAATTAAAGATTTACAACCTAGTTGGATGCAATTTGCAGGTGTCTTTAAAGACGATCCAGATTTCCAAAAAATGATGTCAGCAATTCAAGCCGAACGAACCTCGGATGATGAATCTGAAGTTGACCCCTCATACTACTTGTAGAAGCGGGTTTTGCCCAACTCTAAGAAATTGTATAGACTCAGCCTACTTCTGAATACTCCCCCTACATTTCCCTCGGGTCTCAGTATATTCTCGATACCGATCATGTTTCATTAATTCTCCGCAATCATCCGCAAGTTATCGAACAAGCTTCCCTACATCCAATTGCTATTACTATAATTACGGTTCAAGAACTTTTTAATGGCTGGATTGGAAAAATTAATGATCCTTCACAAGTGAATAAGCTACCTACACTCTACACAAAATTTTGGACAACCATAAAATATATCCAGACAGTTGAGGTACTGAATTTCACACCGGAGGCTGAAAACTGCCTCAAGCAACT
>NZ_FYBH01000255.1 GCF_900185595.1 Calothrix rhizosoleniae SC01 | reverse complement strand
GTTGTTAGTTGTTAGTTGTTAGTTGTTAGTTGGGAGTTAAGATTTTTTGTCTTTCCCTCCTTCCCTCCTTCACTCCTTCCCTCCTTCCCTCCTTGTCCCCTACTCCCTACTCCCTACTCCCGAATCCACAGCCTGAGGTAGATTGACTGTAAATGTAGAACCTTCCATTAATTTACTTTTGACATTTATAGAACCACCACTAACTTGGACTAAATGCTGCACTATTGTTAAACCCAACCCAGCTCCACCAGGATCTTCCTTTGTCGCTGGATGTACGCGATAGAAACGGTCAAAAATTTTCGGTAGATCATTGTCAGAAATACCAATACCCGTATCCCGGACTTCTAATTGGACATAATCACCTTGTAAACGTGCCCGTACCCAAACCTGTCCCCCATTAGAAGTACCAAATCTAATACTATTGGAAATTAAATTAATGACTATTTGCTTCAGTCCACCAGTGACACACTGAACAGGAGGTAATTCATTTGGTATGGTGTAAGCCAGCATCATCCCTTTTTCTTGGGCTAAAGGTTGATAGGTACTAACTACTCCAGGAACCACATCTGCAAGTTGAACTGCCTCTAGAGCGGTTTTATCTAAACTACGCTCCATTTGTACTAATTCTAGCACTCCGTTAATCAATGAATTTTGGCGATCGCATTGAGTATTCAGCATTTGTAAGTACAGTTGGCGCTGAGGGGGTTTCATGTTAGGAGAATTTAACAAACTCAGAGCTGTTTTCATATGAGTCAGAGGTGTACGTAATTCTTGACACACATGGCTTAAGTATTCATCTTTATTTGCCAAGGAATTTTGCAGGTTCTGATTTTGCTGCTGTACCTTGGAAATCTTTTGAGTGATGACTTGACGACTAATTTCGTCTTGTCTTTTAATTTGTTTTGCTAATAGTTGATTGATTAATTCTGGTTTTGATATTGCTGGACAAACAAAATCCCTAGATAATGTTTCTGGGGCTATTTCTTGGTAAATACCATCTAACACTCGTTGAATAATGTTGCCTGCAAAGCAGGTGATTCCTAACAAAGATGCTGTTTTCTTCTGGTTGACATTCCCCGGCTTTGGTTCAGCCTGCTTTTTTTGTGGGCGATATGCCAAAATTAAGCTGCAAAACAGGGGTGATAAAACAATAAAAAAGTATTCTCGTTTTAATTTGCTCTCAGCAGGAATTTGTAAGTATAAGTGATGCAGTGATGAGCTTGGATTATTGTCCTCAGCAATTTTAAGATTATTTTTATCCAGATGGTAACTATAGATGGTAGGTACTGCACCTAATGCAGAATCATCATAACGGGTAACTTCTGATTGCCAAATACTTCCCGGTGGTAATTTTACCCATAACGTGGCTGTAATCTGCTGTTCAATCAGTAAGTCAATTTGTGACTTTACCAAGGATAGCAAAGTAGCAGAAGTTAGGGGAAATACTTCAGGTGAGTCTTGCTCTCCCAAAGCTAACTGATACAGGGATAGATCTGGAGCCGGAGAAACATTCATGAATTCAGCACAATTTAAAGAAAGGAAACAAAAATAATTAATTTTAGGGAGTTGTAGTCAGACAATTTTAGATTTTGGATTTTGGATTGACCCCATGTCTAAAGTCAGGGGCTTGAAGTAATGAATTATTGCGAAAGAGTGCTTATGCATCACGGCACAATTGTTTCTTATTTTTCCATAAATAAATTTAGGGGCTTATATCCTTTTACTTTTCGGTCAAGAGTATCATTATCTAAATAGAATCCCTGGAATTTTCCATGTAAGTGTTTGATTTATGCATACATAATCAATGAGTTTAACAGTAAAATTACTCTATGGTATTTATTTTTGTTACTCAATAAGTAGTTATCCTAATCTTTCAGATTAGTCAATAGCAACTCCAAAAAAATTTATCTGACCTTCGGGAAAGGTAGTCCCGATGAAAAAAATCTTCACCATCAATTATCTAAATACCAATTCAAATAATGTTTGCGACACATACATTTTTCGTAAGGGCACGGCATCCAAACTCTTTTGGTATGTAAAATTATCTTACTGGTGCCATGTCCCGACCCATCTGTCCCATTCCTCTTGCAAAATGGTATGGTATAGAACTTCCCCTTCCCCCTGCTCCCTGCCCCCTGCGCCCCTGCTTAGAAGGCAGAAGGGCTGATAAATCCAACATCCAAAATCCAAAATTGAATGTCCCCATAATTATGCACATTAGTCCAGGGCGAAAGCTACTGCCATTATCTGAGTCTTTATCTAGTCACCATTGGCAAAATATACGTCTCATTGCCACAGATATGGATGGCACGTTAACTGTAGCAGGTAAATTCACTAGTAAATTAGTCAAAAATCTGGAAAATTTAACCGCATTAGGAATCGAAATACTGATAGTTACCGGACGCTCTGCGGGTTGGGTAAGTGGGATCAGTCACTTGATGCCCATAGCAGGTGCGATCGCAGAAAATGGGGGTTTATGTTATGTATTTGATGATGAAGCACCAATTTTATTAACTTCTATTGAGAACCAAACTATTCATCGTCAGCAATTAGCAGCTGTTTTTGCCCAATTAAAAGCAAAATTTCCCCAGATTCAAGAATCTGCAGATAACTCCTTCCGAATTACCGACTGGACATTTGATATCGCTAATTTGACTCTTGAGGAACTACAGAGCATGGATTGTCTGTGTCAAGAAATGGGTTGGGGTTTCACTTATAGTACTGTCCAATGTCATATTAAACCCCTGGGACAGGATAAAGGCTCTGCTTTGTTACAATTATTGCAGACTCACTGGACTCAAATTTCTCCTCAAAATGCGATCGCTATTGGTGACAGTCCTAATGATGAAAGTTTATTTGATCCCAGCTATATTCCTGTTTCTGTAGGTGTTGCCAATATTTTGCAGTATACTCATCAATTAACCCATAAACCGACTTATGTGACTTCCGCAGCAGAAGGGGAAGGCTTTTGCGAATTAGCAGGATTAATTCTCCAAGCAAAAGGTGATCAAGGCATGACCGATACAAGTGGACATTAACGGTTATTTTAAGCTAAAGTTGTAATGAGTTCGATTTAGAAATAGGAAATCAGCAGATATCAACCAGCAACTGTTACAACTCTTCATGCTCAGTACTGCGATTACCGGATTAATTTAACGCAAAACCACGATTGTAGGAGTAAATGTAAGTTAAGAATAGTTGCCATCGATACAATAAACGAAGAAATATAAAAAAAGGGAAAATAACCCAATATTTAGAAAGACTGGAAATATGCAAAAGCAAGCGATATCAACAAAACCCATTCGTTCTTTAGAAGATGCCATTGAGAAATGCCAAATGCTGGGTATGCGAGTTAGCCGCCAGCGTCGCTTCATTCTGGAATTACTTTGGCAAGCTAATGAACATCTTTCTGCACGGGAAATTTATGATCGCTTGAATCAGCAGGGAAAAGACATCGGACACACATCAGTGTACCAAAATTTGGAAGCCTTATCTAATCAGGGGATCATTGAGTGTATAGAACGTTGTGATGGTCGTCTATACGGTAATATTAGTGATTCTCACAGTCATGTTAACTGTCTGGATACAGATCAACTTCTGGATGTTCATATCGATTTACCAGAAGATTTAATTCGTTTTGTAGAAGAGCAAACAGGAGTAAAGATAACTGATTACAGTATTAATTTTTATGGTTATCGTCATTTGAGAGAAGGGTTAAATAAGTAATAAGTAATAATTAACGAGGGAGTAGGGAGTAGGGAGTAGGGAGTAGGGAGTAGGGAGTAGGGAGCAGGGAGCAGGGAGCAGGGAAAGTCATTTTGGTGACAAAAATTGGGTAATTTATTTCTTGGAGTTCCCCCAAGAATGTTAGCGCAGCTTAACGCGAAGCGTCATAAATGCCTCTTCCCTATCCCCCAACCCCTAACACCTAACCCCTATTTTCTAGCTAGCTTTGATAATTAAGGAAACGCACTATCACCTTGTTTACTTACCACCAATCGCAAAATTGATAACCCCAAAATTATGAAAAATATCACCAACCCAATGGCACAGGCATAACTATATTCCAAATTAGGAAATACTTGCTCATATAAATAATAAACAATGGTTTTAGAACTATTTCCCGGTTGTCCCTTAGTCATCACCTGCACCTCATCAAACACCTTGGTAGCCGAAATAGCTGAGATTACAGCTACTAATGCTAAATAAGGTTTCATTAATGGCACTGTAATATCCCAATGTTTACCAATTCCATCGGAACCATCAATGGCTGCAGCTTCGTACACATCTTGAGGGATAGATTGCAAACCCGCTAAATAAATAACCATGTAATAGCCCAATCCCTTCCACACAGTCACAGCCATAACACTGAACAAAGCTAAATTGGGGCTAGTTAACCAAGGAATCCCTTCTTGGGAAAGATGAAAATATTTAAGTAACTGATTGAGTAAACCATTTTCTTTATACAACCATTGCCAAGCAATTCCTGCTACTACCGTAGATATGACAACAGGGGTATAGTAAGCGGCTCTAAACCAATTAATTCCCCGAAGTTTTTGATTGACTAAAATCGCCAATACTAAGGGCAAAATTACCAAAATTGGCACTACACCGACAATATAAATTAAGGTATTCCCCAAAGTCTGCCAAAATGCATTGTCACTTTGTAACTTCTGGAAATTATCTAAACCAACCCACTGGGGTGGCTGACTAAAAGTAATATCTTCTATACGATGAAAACTCAGATAAAAAGCTTGTAGTGCTGGCCAAAATACCGTTAATACTAAAATAAATAGGGCTGGCAACAAAAACAAGTAAGGAGTCAGCCGATGTGGAATCCAATTCCTATTTACGGACATTATATATCCCTCTGTTGTGACTGTGAGGAAAAAATATTATACCTAATCTCAATGCCTGACATCCAGATTCCCAGACAGGAAGTGCGGCTGCGCCAAAGGACTTAAGTAATAAGTAAAAAATAATCAGAAAATTATTACTTAGGAATCTGGTTGCCATGTCGATTAGATAATCTTATAAAACCTACTAATAGAGGATTTATGTTTTTTGTTCATCAAATCACAACACAGGGATAAATCTATTTGTACTTAGATATGATTGAGTTTATGGATACATCAACTCAACAAACCAAGTATGTGGCTGATCATGATTTCTACAGTGACGTACTACCCTAACTAATTCTTTTTCTACCAAGAGTTGCAATACGCTTTTTTGCCTACATTCACTCAATCGGGCATATCCGCCACGATCTTTGAGATATTGTAAAAGCATTTTTTCTCCATCTGCACCCATGACAATAACTCCGTATATTCTCAGTGCCAATTTTGGCTTCTTACGCTCGCAATTCTATGCAAAGAATGGATCGACCGCCACGGTACTTAACCCCTGAGTGGTTTTACCCCACAAAGAGGATAAAAATGGAGAATTTATTTGTTGCTGTTCCCTGTATTATTTGCTGAGCAGAGAGTATAAAAATACTTCTTCCCTAACTCCTAACTTTTTTTAATCCTTCGCAATAGCAATATCAGTGGACTTAATAACCGCATAAGCTTCTGTTCCTTCGGATAACTCCAACTCTTCCACAGAAGATGTAGTAATAATTGAAGTCAACTCAACTTCATGAACAACCTTTAAAGTTACTTGACTACTAACTTCTCCTTTCCTCACTTTTGTGACTACACCTTTGAGAAGATTACGAGAACTCACCTTTAAAGGCTTTTGTTGTTTAGCAGTTCCTGTCTCAGCAATTTTCTCAGCTTTTGACTCTTCTTGCGTGGTTGGTATGGGAGGCGGTGAAGAGTCTTGGCTAAGTCCCCGCACCAGCTCTCGTAAAATATCTGTTTTCGTGCGCTGAGACAGTTGACAGAATTCTTCCAACAGCTTTCTTTCCTCTTCCGAGGTTTGAAATGTAATCCATCCTTGTTCTTTTCTAGGCATACTTTTACCAAAATAGTTGGTAATTAGGCAATTATACAGGTATAATCAATCCTAGCAAGCTAGCAAGGCATAAATCCTCTACCAAAAATTTCTGATGAGTAGTAGAAACATATTTTCGTTTCTCAGTTGGATGTTGTTGTCCTTAATCTTAGTTATTGCTTGTAGTCCAATTTCTCATACGAAATATTCTTCAACATCAACTCCAGCAAACCAGTCTGCAAGTTTAACTATCTCCGCAGCAGCTAGCCTCAAGGATGTGATGGCAGAAATCAAGCTTTTGTATCAACAGGAAAAGCCTAATATTAAACTTACCTACAATTTTGGCAGTTCTGGTTCTTTACAAAGACAAATTGAACAGGGGGCTCCTGTTGATATTTTCATCTCTGCTGCAACTAACAAGATGGATATCTTGGAGAAAAAAGGTTTACTGCTGGGTAATACCCGCAAAAATTTGCTGAAAAATGAGATAGTTTTAATTGTACCTAAAAAACCAGCAACTGAGATTAGAAATTTCCCAGACTTAAGTAAGGGAAACATTCAAAAAATTGCTATGGGTGAACCAAAAAGCGTTCCTGCTGGACAGTATGCGAAACAAGTATTAACGACTCTGAAAATTTTTGAACAAGTCAAACCCAAAGCTGTTTTTGCTAGAGATGTACGTCAAGCCCTGAACTATGTGGAAACTGGTAATGTCGATGCTGGTATTGTTTACCTTTCCGACGCTAAAAGTTCTGCTCAAATCAAAATTGTTGCGACTGCACCAGCAGATAGTCATTCAACTGTAGTCTATCCTGTTGCTGTGGTCAAAAGAACTAGAAATATCCAAGCAGCAAAGGATTTGATTGAGTTTCTGTCCCACAATCGTGCCAAAACTGCGTTTGAAAGCCAGGGATTCAACTTAGCTGAATAAAGTTGTTAGAAACCTTTGTTATAGCCAAAATATTTATTACTTATTACTTATTATTATGCCTGCTGACCTTTCTCCTTTGTGGATATCTCTGAAAACTGCATTACTAGCTACATTTGTTACTTTTTTTCTTGGTATTAGTACTGCTTACTGGATGCTGAGATATCGTGGCAAAGCTAAATCTTTAATTGAAGGTATTTTTGTTTCACCATTAATTTTACCACCTACTGTTGTTGGTTTTTTGCTACTACTATTTTTCGGTAGAAATGGCCCTGTGGGTAAACTCATGGAGCCTTTTAATTTCAGTATTGTTTTTACTTGGTATGGTGCTGCGATCGCTGCTATAGTAGTATCCTTCCCTTTGATGTACAAAACAGCCTTGGGAACTTTTGAGCAAATAGATCCGAAGTTACTCCAGGTAGCGAGAACTTTGGGAGCTTCCGAGTGGGTTGGGTTTTGGCGAGTTACTTTTCCTCTGGGACTACCGGGAATTTTAGCCGGAACAACTTTAGCTTTTGCCCGTGCTTTGGGTGAATTTGGTGCGACTTTGATGCTTGCGGGTAATATTCCCGGACAAACCCAGACAATTACTATGGCGATTTATTTTGCCGTAGAATCAGGAGCGATGGATGAAGCTTGGTTTTGGTCGGTGGTAATTATAGTAACTTCCTTATCAGGGATTATCGGAGTAAATTTCTGGCAAGAATTACGCCAAGAGAGAAGGAAAGTCAGATATAAATCTAGAACCAGCCATCAGACAAATGAGTGTGTCTTAATTAACCCTACCCATTTACTGAATACTCATGGTGGATTGATTGTAGACATTGAGAAAAAACTACCAGGCTTTCATTTACAAGTTTGCTTTGCAACTGATAACCAAACTTTAGGATTGTTGGGTGGTTCTGGTGCAGGTAAGAGTATGATTTTACGCTGCATTGCTGGGATAGAAACACCAACCAAAGGTCAGATTATCTTGAACGGGAGGGTATTATTCGATTCTCAACGAGGAATTAATTTACCTAGCCGCGATCGCCGTGTGGGATTATTAGTACAGAATTATGCTCTGTTTCCCCACATGACTTTGGCGCAAAATATTGCTTTTGGTTTACCCAAACAGCTATCCAAATCTGCCATCAAACAAGAGATAGAATCCCAATTAATATTAATGCAATTAGAGGGATTAGGCGATCGCTATCCCCATCAACTTTCTGGAGGACAACAGCAGCGAGTAGCTTTAGCCAGGGCTTTGGCTTCTCAACCAGAAGCACTATTACTAGATGAACCATTTTCTGCCCTTGACACCCATTTACGCAGTCAATTAGAGCAACAAATGATAGGTATCTTAAGGGAATATCAGGGTATTTCCTTATTTGTGACTCACAATATGGAAGAAGCTTACCGAGTTTGTCCAAATTTATTAGTCATGGAACAGGGTAGGGAAGTACATCATGGTTCCAGGTATGAAGTTTTTCAACATCCGAATACTGTCAGTGTTGCTCAGTTAACGGGTTGTAAAAATGTCTCCCGTGCTTGCAGTCAAGCATCCCCAATAGTGGAAGCTATTGATTGGGATTGTCATTTGCAAGTTAGAGAACCTATTCCCCATTCATTGGCTTATGTAGGTATTCGCGCCCATCAAATTTCCTTTACTGATAACCCAGAGCGAGAAAATACCTTTCCCTGTTGGTTAGTCAGAAGCAGTGAAACACCCCATCGCATGACCCTGTTTCTTAAATTACATTCTCCCCCAAATAATCCCCAGGATTATCATCTGCAAGCAGAACTATTCAAAGAGAAATGGCTGAGAATTATGGATAGACCTTCACCTTGGTATGTATCTTTAGAACCCATACGATTAATGGTCATGGAAGGTTAGGGGAAGTAATAAGTAATAAGTAATAAATAATAAGTAACAAGGAATAAGGAATAAG
>NZ_FYBH01000254.1 GCF_900185595.1 Calothrix rhizosoleniae SC01 | reverse complement strand
CTTATCTAATCATCAAAAAATATTCATATTTTTTGATGATTAGATATAAAGCCTGGGAAAAATTGTTAGCATTAGTAACAATATAAGAGAATGTGAGTTCAAGTATTACCCCGATAGATTGAATCTGTTCAATAATGAATAAGAACCGATGTCACTAATGATTTAATTAATTGGTTTAATCAGTGTAAATACAGTAATTATCCATGAGATAGGGGAGAAATAGTTTGATTTTTAGAATAATCAAAGGAACAAAAAATTTTCTATTTTAGGTTAACACCATAGAGAAATTTGGGAGTTTGTACCCAATCCAAAATCCAAAATCCAAAATCCAAAATTATTATGACTGTATCTGCAGAGCATGAAGTTAAATCCCTAGGAGAATATGCTTGTTTGGCAATTAAAAAACACTTGAAAAAAACCTTAAAATGGGAATCAGAAGTCAAGCAAGATAAAGACCCAGAAGCATTACATCAAATGCGAGTGGGTATACGTCGCTTACGTACAGCTATTAGTCGATTTGATCACTTTTTAAAATTACCAAAAGCTGCAAGCGAGAAAAATATTGGTAAAATTGGTCGTCGTCTTGGTACACTCCGAGATTTAGATGTATTGCAAGAAACCTTGAAAAATATCTACTTGCCTAATTTACCACCAAAGGAACAAAAGTATTTACAAGTAGCTTTAGAAACTTTAGATAAGCAAAGAGATAAGGCAATTGTGGAGGTAAAAGCAGTACTAACCAATGAACTTTATCAGTCTTGTGTTAAATCATTGAAAAAGTGGTTAGAATCCCCAGAATATAAACCATTAGCATCTTTGGCTGTAGAGATTGTACTGCCAGATTTACTATTGCCAGAACTTAGTCTTTTCTTGCTGCATCCTGCGTGGCTAGTGGGAACCCAAGTCAAAGGAGTCGATAAAATTATTGTACCCACAGATTGGCAACCAACTCAGGTAGAACAACAGTTAGCCAGTGAAGGAAAAATTGTTCACGATTTACGCAAGCAAGCTAAGTGTCTACGCTACCAAATGGAGCTATTTACGGAGCTATATGGGGACTCTTACAAAGGTTATATTGCAGAGGTAAAAAGAATCCAAGAAATTTTGGGTTCCATACAGGATAGTATGGTTTTGGATGAATGGTTGTTAAAGATTTTTAAGTCGGGATTGAAAAGTAAATTACCAACTCTAACTAACTTGTTTGTGGAAAATCGTTACCAAATGTGGCAAGAGTGGCAATCTTTACAAATTAAATATTTGTTACCGGAAACCAGAAAAGATTTTCATTTAACTATATTAAATCCACAATTCTCATAAGTAATAAGTAATAAACTTGATATTGGACTCCAACTTGAATTTTGAACGTATACTGAGACTAAAAGTGTTGTTTGATAAGGGTTATAGGTCAAAACTTATTCAAGAATCAAATAGGATTCCTATAGTATGGCTGCGTTGACTGCTGATAAAAAACAGGAAAATATGGAAGAAGTCAGTCCTCATGAAAAATAATTTGCATCACCAATTATCTAATATCTAAGTGGAATTTTCCCTGCTCCCTGCTCCCTACTCCCTATCCTCATTAACAAGCTCCTGCGATCATATAAGATTCGCAAGGGCTTACATTTATCCAATTTGGTAGCGGGAAGTGGATTTGAACCACTGACCTTCGGGTTATGAGCCCGACGAGCTACCAGGCTGCTCTATCCCGCGTCGCTTTGTCTTTAGCTAGTATAACCTAAGATTTTCATTTTAGCAACTACAAAATTGATAATTCCCCGACAACTTCCAGCCGCTTGTATTGACCAAAAGTAAAAAACTTCTCCCCTAAGGCTTCTGCGGTGCTGGGAGTAATCCAACCCAGTTGCTGTAGTAAATGAATAGCAACAGCATATTTCGCCCTTTTAGCACCATCTATAACTTTAATTGCCAATCCCATCCCTTCACCGAGCATACCTAAACACTGTACTCCTTCTGCTCCAGATTTACTGACTAATTCTCCTGGAGTTAACCGCATGAGTTCGGTGTCAAATTCTCCATCTCCTGCTACCATTTCCGGATGATGGGTCATGGCACGAACAATACGTTCCATATTCAAATTGTCACGGGAAGCAAGACGAGCATACAGTGATGCCATTTGTTCTATTTGCATCAAATAGGTAGGTGCACCACAATCATCATGGGCATTAATGAATTCTGCTGCTGGCATTCGTAGTACTTCTGATATTTGACTTAAAATCAGCTGTTGTACTGGGTGTTTGGGTTGTAAATAATTATTGAGTGGCCATTTACGCTGTTGGCATACGGCTAACATGCCTGCGTGTTTACCAGAACAATTGTATTCTAGGGGACTACGTTTACCTGGGGGGATAGGACATTGGAGCAGGGAGGGATCGATATCAGCTCGCCATAAAATATTAAATACTCGTCTGACTTGCTCTATAGTACCTTTGTGGGAACTTGTAATAATTGCCAGGTCACGATCGCTCAATTTGTAGCTTTCTAGAGTGCCTGTTGTTGTCACTCCTAAGGCTTGGAATGGTTTTAGGGCTGAACGGATAAATGTTGCCGTTTCTGCATTTCCAGCGACTGAAAGTAATCTCCCTCTTTCGTCACAAACAGCCGCATGGACTATATGCCGGGATTCAATAATGCCTTCTCGCAGTAGCCTAACTTCTAATGCAGTGGCTTGATTTCGTTTTCCCATTGTCATGGGTTAAGTTTCACCAATAATAATTTTTGTTAAATTCCAGTCCCGTGTTTTACCTGGGATGAATTGCACTCAGTGCAGTTATCCCTAGCAAATGTTTCTTAGACTAGATGCCAAACTATGGTACCAGCAACGAATAATCCAGCCAAGCCCGCAAAGGTATTTTGTAACCGGCGAATAATTGGTTTGATTTCGTAGCTGACAATTAAGCGATCGCGTGTTAGTAATTTTTCTGGTTTAGTCCAAGTTTGACCGTCATACCATCCAGATTCTTCATAAAATACAACTGAGCTAAATAAGCGATCGCTCACGTAAGACCACCCTAAATACAAACGTACTAGGCATAGTACTACACCAATACTAGCTCCGGCTGCACTACAAAGTAGAAAGTGGCTCAATTGCTTATAGGGGGAGAAACTAGCTGCTGTTACTGGTGCTGCTAATAGCCAACAGAAGCCCCAAATCCAAGCCATTGTTTTCAGAAAGTCTAACCAATTGCGGGTACAGTCACGAAACAACCATGTAGATTTTAATTCTTCGTATTCATTGAGTGGTTGTTGTTCGGTGGGAACTGGGCAATTGGATAGGGAAGAATTGGTCATGTCGATCTACCCTCACTATCATTGCTTGTTTGTAATTGTACTTTTTCTGCATGACCCCAAAATGCTTCTAGGTTGTAGAATTCTCGTTCTTTTGGCATCATAATATGGACAATTACATCGCCATAGTCTTGCAATACCCAACCACCTTCTACCTTTCCTTCCGTACGTAAGGGAAGACGTTGGTACTCTGTTTTTACTTTATCTTCAATCGCATCTGCGATCGCCCTTACCTGTACTCGGGAATAGCCAGTCATCATGAGAAAATAATCAGCTATGTAAGAGACTTCTCCTACCTTTAACAGTAAAATATCAGCTGCTTTACGGTCAGATGCGGCACAGACAATGGTTAGGGCTAGTTGTTCGCTATTTTCTTCCCCACCAGTGTTAACTGTTGAGGATTTAATTCCATCATCGCTTAAGGTCACAGATTGGCGGGGAAAATTCCCTGGGAAATAATCAGACATTAAACCTCGACTACTTTTCTCTTTATAGTAATTTATCGCAATTACCTAAAACTAAAAATTTGAGAATGCAATTCCTATAACTGGGTTTTTTTGAATACTAACAAAAAAATCGGTTTCTATGGATTAACATGGGTGATGGATTGTTGAGATTTCCATTTTTGCAGAAACCAGTTACGGGTAGTAATCATGCGGGGATGAATCATCCCAGGACTATTAACCAGAAACTTCAAAGAATAGTCACAGACTTGCCACACAGCCTGAGCAATATTTTTTCTACTCACTTGCCGTAAAGCTTGTAATTCTGGGGTATTCCCCCTTCCTGGTTCTAAGCTATCGGCTAAAAACACAATACAACACACTTGACCCATACCTGGTCTACCTAAAGTGTGATTGGCGATCGCTTGTAATATTTCTTTATTTTCAACCCCAAATTTATCTCTAGCTACTATAGCGCTCACATCTGCATGTAATAAGTGGGGGTTGGAAATCATCACTTCATCAACCTCCAAACCCTCTGTTGATGCCATTTGCAATAGTTTATGTGCGGGGAAATATTTAGCAAGATCATGCATTAATGCAGCTTGTGCAGTATTTTCCGGTTCCAGCTGATAGTGAATAGCTAATTCCGTAGCCATTTTTTCCACTCTCAGAATATGCTCAACTCTGGAAGCTTTGATATTTTCTGCTAACCAAGAGATGACTTGCTCCCGCACCATGATAATGCACCCTAATAGAAAATTGTTTTACAGAATGGATATATTTTATTTTAATCGAGTTATGAATCTATTATCTTCCGAATGGATGCATCACTGATGAGTCTGAAGGAACATAAATAGCTGAAAAAGATTACCCAAGATTTGTTTTATATGGTATTGCTTTAAACTTCCTGTTTTGAGACTACGGATGAATCAATTACCGAACGTTCGCCAATAGCTCTTTCAAAAAGGGATTCATAGCTATTTAAAGCTTGCTCAATAGTATAGTGTTTTACAGCATATCGACGATTGTTGTAGCCCATATTTTTGACTGTTTCCGGATTTTTATACAATTCTAAAATCGCCTCTGCTAATGCTTGAGGGTTTTCTGGAGGAACTATGGCAGCACCACCACTGCTTTTCATTGTCCTTGCTGCTGTACCATGTTCGGGAATGGAAGCGACAATTGCTCTACCACTAGCCATTAAAACTTGAATTTTCGATGGCAGATTAAAGCCAATGATATTTTTTTTCTGTACTACCAAACTCAAATCAGCAGCAGCTAGCATTTCTGGTAAACGTTCTCTAGGCTGAAAGGGCACAAGTAATACATTCTCTGCTCCATATTTTTCACATTCACGCCTTAATTTTTTCAGTCTTTTTTCTTGCCCCACAATTACAAATGCCATATCTGCAAAATCTTGCAAAGTAGCAGCAGCCTTGACGACTGTTTCTAAGCCTTGGGTAAGGGCAATATTTCCAGAATATAAAATTACGAATTTACCCTGAAGATTGTGAGCCTGACGGAAATAATTATTTTCCTTGGGTAAGGGTCGCACAAAATTTGTATCTACCCAATTAGGAATGTGTGCGATTTTATTCCCATCAACTCCCTTCCCTTCTAAATTTTCCACAAAGCCATCTGCAATTACGCTAATTTTTGTCGCCGTTCGGTAAGCAAATTTTTCTAAACCCGAAAGTAATTTGATCCAAAAGGGATTTTTTAGTAAACCGACTTTAATTGCTGCTTCAGGTAATATATCTTGTAAATTCAATACTATCGGACATCTATATAAACCTCCTAACAAGCTAGAAGGAATACAACCTGGTAGGGATGGCGATGTAGCTAAAATTAAATCTGGTCGCCAACCCATAAGTGCGGGAAGGAAACTGAAAATGACAAAACTTCCATCCAAAAGAAACCGTTCTAATAAATTTGGAGTGGAACGAACCCAAACATAGCTACGTTGAATTTTGACACCGTTTTTATATTCGGTATGGAACAATTTACCCCGATAATTGTCATAAATTTTGCGCTCAGGGTAATTTGGCATAGCAGTCACTACTCTGACTGTATGCCCTCGTTTGACTAACCCCTCTGCCAATTCAGTTATCAAAGGAGCAATACCAATTGGCTCAGGATAGTAGTTGTAAGAGTAAATTAAAATTCTCATCTCCAATTCACCAGAATTAGCCTGGTTTGGCTTGATTATTTTTTGTGATTCATATAATGCTGATGACCAACATCAATATTTCTAATTCTCTATGCAAATATGATTCATGTCAGCTCATTTTCAGTAAAGATTGAGTAAAAAATTACTTCATTACTTAAATCATACTAATGTGTTTTTTTACATTTTACTGAATATTCATGTAGTTGTATTGATCGGTTTTACGTAAGATAAAAATTATGTATTTATAACTAACTATAGTTTTCGTAAATCAGGTATCCCAATACATTGAAATATGCCAAAATCCAGGTTATGCCTATCTAAAGGTCATAAATACTGTTAAATACAAGTAATAAACTGTAGTTATTTGTTTCTTTTTAGACATCATTGTTTCAAAGTAATGTTTCTGATATTCTATGATTTCCAGGTTATAATCAGACGCAGTAAATCATTAAGGATATAAAAAATTAGATACATTTGTTTTAAGTAAATTTAACTATAGTATACCTAACATTCTAGTATTTACAATCGATTTTTGATGAATATCACTGGTGGCGATGGGGAAGCTAAACTTAGACTGGAGTCGTCAAGGCTGAATTCCTTGGCAGAAAACCGAAAATTTCAGAAAGGATAAATTTACGGAGTTCATCAGCATGATACAACAGCTAGTAGTAGTCGCTTTGATAGTGGTTTACGCAGGTGGTTTTTGGAGATTTTGGAGTGGTTTTGAGCGGACTAATTTTTCTCGTAGTCTCGTCAATCGTCTTGCCTTATCTTTTTTATGGCCTGCTTTATTTATTGCGAATAGATCTTACCGTCGCAACTTTAGAAAAGCTCTCAAGGGTTAATTTCAACCCCAAAAATAATATTCAATTTATTTAAATTTATCAACTTCCGCAAGTGGGATGTATTTGGTTAATTGGCGGTACTCAGGAAAGTGCTAACTTAGCAGTTGCGATCGCTCAAAGGCAAATTCGTTGTATTGTTACAGTGACCACAAATTCGGCAAAGTTGCTCTACCCAGATGTTAATGGTTTACTGGTTTGGGTAGGGCGTTTATCTATGGAAAAATTAGGAGAATTTTGCCAGCAGCAACAAATAGTCGGTATCCTTGACGCATCCCATCCCTATGCTGTGGAAATTTCTCAAATAGCGATCGCTGCCTCTCAAGCATATCATCTTCCTTATCTACGTTACGAACGACCTGTTGTCAAGGTTGAGGCAGATAGGGGGGTTATTGATTTAGATAGTTTTGAGGCATTGTTAGCAGGAGATTATCTCACTTCTCATCGAGTGTTACTAACGGTGGGATATCGACCTTTACCAATGTTTCAATCATGGCAAAATCGATCCACTTTGTTTGCTAGGTTACTTCCGTCTACCACAGCCTTGGAAGTTGCTTTCCAGGCTGGATTTACCTCAGATAGATTAATTTGTTTGCGTCCCCCTATTTCGGCTGATTTAGAAGCAGCATTGTGGCAGAATTGGCAGATTTCTATGGTGGTGACGAAAGCATCTGGAAGTGCTGGGGGAGAGGATGTTAAACGTACAATTGCAGCTCAGTTAGATATACCATTAATAGTCATAAAAAGACCTTCGGTTACATATCCCCAACAAACCAGTGATGTGTCAACAGCTATAGAATTTTGTCAAAGTAAATTTAGAATTTAGCTAATTGCGTTGTGGGGTAAAAGCGGCAAAGGACACTATAATCCCCAAGTGGTATTGCAATCTATTCTCTTCATCAAATATACCAATCAAATGATTATGGAATATTAGCAATAGAATCAGCAGGGCTGTGTAAAATATTATTAATAATTGTATTTTAATTTAACAGACCTAATACCTTGCTATTGTATTGCTTCCATAACTATGAAAATATCTCAACCTAGTCAAACAGGTAATCGGAAACCGCGGCTCAATTCAGCATTTAAGGAATTAATGCAAGTCCACTGGTGGATGGCTGGTTCCTACTTGATTTTATTTTGTACAGGTTCGTTGATGGCTAGGTTGGGACGAGAACAGTTTTTGCGTAATGAGTTGTATGATTTTCACAAGTCCATTGGTGTATTGACTATGGCACTATTAACTTGGAGAATTTTGACATTATTACGAGTTTGGTGGCGTAAATACACTAAACGCACTCCCAAATTATCTCCATCTTGGTGGCGGACTTTTGCCTTGCATACTAGTTTATATGTATTTATGTGGGCAGTACCTATTGCTGGTTTCTTACTTTCAAATTCCTTTAAAGCCAATAATGTCAAATTCTTCTGGATTGTGTTACCTGATATTTTCCCCAAAAATGAAGCAATGGTAGAAGTAGGACGTAATGCCCATTTTTGGTTGGCTTATACGTTTTTGGCATTTATTATGGTACATATTTTGAAATATTGGAAAGTGGTAAGGGCAAATTGGCGACGATGGATCAATTTTGTCAGTTAAAAAGTTTTGCAAGTAATCATAAATTTGAGTGAATCGCGAGTTATCAACTGTCATTGAGAGCTGATAACTCATAATTTATTCAGAGGTTTAGTTAAAATGCTTGAATCCACTCTTTGATGGAGTATTCAGTCCAAATCCCATTTTGCCAATAAGGGTCATTTTCCACTAATTGACGCACAGTAGCTTCATCTTCCGCCTCGTAAATGCCAAATACTTGAGTTATGTCTTTAGTCGGACCAATAGTAATTAGTATCCCAGCTTCTTTTTGTTTTGTTAGTCCATCTAGATGGGCTTGACGATAAGGAGCACGTTTTTCCAGAACATTATCGCAGTAGCTTCCCCACATGATGTATTTAGCCATAATTCCTTGTGATTTTCCCTAATTAAGTCTCTTCCAAAGTTTAAGATACCGTATGAACGGCGTGTAGGGTATGGGGTGTAGGGTGTCGGCTAAGAATTCGCCCCTCTATTTGGGTGCAAGCCCCTACTTTTAGCTAACCTGCCACGAATTTGACAAAACCAATGATAATAATAATTATCCGATAAAACTCAACCTTGTAAGCAAATTTTGCATTTTATTGGTGCTGCGTTCTTGAAACACAGGAGCAATCCAAAATCCAAAATCCAAAATCTAAAATCCAAAATTGAAATGACTGGATCTGCACACACATTAACCCTATTAAGAGATCCCCAACTTTTAGCCAGTCGGTTGGGAGAAATTCCGCCAGAACCGGGAGTGTATTTAATGCGAGATGGTAGCGATCGCATTATATACATAGGTAAGTCTCGAAAATTGCGATCGCGAGTTCGTTCTTATTTCCGGGAATCACAACGATTAAGTGAACGTATTGCTACGATGGTAAAACAGGTGACAGAAATTGAGTTTATTGTCACTGATACGGAAGCGGAAGCTTTAGCGTTAGAAGCTAATTTAATTAAGCAACATCAACCTTATTTTAATGTGTTGCTCAAAGATGATAAAAAATACCCTTATGTTTGTATTACTTGGTCGGAAGACTATCCGCGAATTTTTATTACCCGTAAGCGTCAACTAGGTAAGGCTAAGGATAAATACTACGGACCCTATACAGATTCTCGCTTATTAAGGGAAGTATTACACCTATGTAAACGGATTTTTCCCTTGAGACAGAGACGACAACCCCTGTTTAAAGAACGTCCTTGTTTAAATTATGATTTGGGACGTTGTCTGGGGGTTTGTCAAAAATTGGTTTCCCCCGAAGAATATCGCCAAATTGTCCAGAAGGTGGTGATGGTATTCCAAGGAAGAACCCAGGAGTTGATGCAAATTCTCACCGCACAAATGCAGCAAGCGGCAGAAAATCTTGATTTTGAAGTCGCAGCCAAAATCAGGGATAGAATTGCTGGATTAAACTCCCTCAATGCAGAACAAAAAGTTTCCCTTCCTGATGATACTGTGTCCCGAGATGCCATTGCTCTAGCAGTGGGTGCGGAACACACTTATATTCAATTATTTCAAATACGTGCTGGTAAGTTAGTGGGGAGACTGGGGTTTGTAGCTAATAGTCATGCAGAACCCGGTGCAATTTTACAACGGGTATTGGAAGAACATTACCAAACTGCCGATGCAGTGGAAATTCCTACGGAAATTTTGGTACAGCATGAGTTACCTCAGGGGGAAATGTTAGCCGAGGTGTTGACTCAACGCAAAACTCGGAAGGTAAATATTTTATCTCCCCAACGCCAAACCAAGGCAGAATTAATTGAGATGGTAGAGCGCAATGCTGAATATGAATTGCAAAGAATGCAAAAATTGAGCGATCGCAATCAACAATCAATGGAAGATTTAGCTACCATTCTCGATTTACCTGAATTACCCCACCGCATTGAAGGTTACGACATATCCCATATTCAGGGTAGTAATGCAGTTGCTTCCCAAGTAGTATTTATTGATGGTTTACCAGCCAAGCAATACTATCGCCACTATAAAATCAAGAATCCCACAGTTACCATTGGACATTCCGATGATTTTGCTAGTTTAGAGGAAGTTATTCAGCGTCGCTTTCGTAAATATGTGGAAGATCCCCAATTGCAACGGTTAGGGAATCCTGACTGGCCAGATTTAGTTATGATTGATGGTGGTAAGGGTCAACTGTCATCGGTAGTGGCTGTACTGCAAGACATGAACTTATTAGATGATTTACGAGTCGTCAGTTTAGCCAAGAAAAGGGAAGAAATTTTTCTTCCAGGAGAGTCCCAACCTCTGACAACTGATGCCGAACAACCAGGGGTACAATTATTAAGACGTTTACGGGATGAAGCCCACCGTTTTGCAGTTAGCTTTCATCGCCAACAACGCAGTCAAAAATTAAAGCGATCGCGTTTAGATGAAATTCCCGGTTTAGGACATCATCGTCAAAAACAGCTTTTGGCACATTTCCGTTCCCTTGATTATATTCGTCAAGCCACACCCAAGCAATTAGCAGAAGTTTCCGGAATTGGTCAGCGTTTGGCTCAAGAAATTTATGACTATTTTCATGTTTGATATGAATAATTAATTAAGTAATAAGTAATAAGTAATAAGTAAGGAAATTTCCATAATTAAAATTACCAGGCGATTACAAATTCACTGTAGGGATGCAAGGCTTGCTCCCCTGCCTCGGATTTACGGTACATAAGTACTAATTGCACCAGTGTTGTCAATGGTAAGGTGATGCATGGGTTTTGTGCTATTTTCCCTATTTTCTTGCATCTGAATATATTTTTCTGGTCTGATATCCCCACAGCAACTACTTTTTCTCTTTTTTCAGCAAGCCCTACTTAGGGTCTGCTGAATAACTTAAAAATGTTGATTTATCAATGCTTTGAGGCTATTTTCTTGGGGAGGGGCGTGCAAGGAAATTAGGATTTTAGGTTTAAAATCCTTGCATCTGTTATTTTTTCTGGCAAAAATAATATAAATAAAGAGGCTGGAACTACTCCCCACTCCCTACTCCCCACTCCCTACCCTCACCAAAATACTTTTTCAGCAAGCCCTACTTAGGTAATTGGTAGTACAAATTATTTTTCATGGACATCACCTTCTTGAAAAAATTATGGCCTCTTGGTAAGCTGGCCATCTCCTGCAATAATTTTGGTAACGAACAACTCTATAAGTTGGGCGTAAAAATTAAAGGAACTCCAGAAACTAGATTATCCCCCAAGAATTTTCTAATCATGGGCAATTATCGGTGAAGTTTATTTTTATTGATCACCTAATAACTATGATATGGGGTATTTTTGATTTGGAAGTTCCTGAACTCAGTCTAATCCTAACATCTAGTCTCACAACAAGGGAGACCATGTGACTTTGCGAACCCGTTCTATGAAAATTGCCCTATTTACTGAAACCTTTTTGCCCAAAGTTGATGGCATTGTTACACGTCTAAAACACACTGTTGAACATTTGCAACGCCAAGGCAATCAAGTATTAGTAATTTGTCCAGATGGTGGTATTAGTGAATACAAGGGAGCCGAAATTTATGGAGTGTCTGGTTTTCCCCTGCCACTATATCCAGAATTAAAAATGGCATTGCCAAGACCTTCTATTAGTAAAGCATTGGAGGATTTTCAACCAGATATAATTCATGTAGTAAATCCAGCAGTCTTAGGAATAGCCGGTATTTTTCACGGTAAATTAAATAATATTCCCCTAGTCGCTTCTTACCATACCCATTTACCTCAATATCTCCAGCACTATGGTTTAGGGATGTTGGAAGGATTTCTGTGGGAACTGCTGAAAACAGCACATAATCAAGCAGCTTTAAACTTATGTACTTCCACTGCAATGGTAGATGAACTTAGCAGTCATGGTATAGAACGGGTTGATTTGTGGCAACGGGGAGTGGACACGGAAACATTTCATCCCCAGCAAGTTAGTGACAAAATGCGATCGCATTTATCTGAAAATCATCCAGAAAGCCCTCTATTACTTTATGTAGGTCGTCTTTCTGCAGAAAAGGAAATAGAACGCATCAAGCCAATTTTAGAGGCAGTTCCCGATGCCAGGTTAGCACTGGTGGGTGATGGGCCTCATCGTCAAGCTTTAGAAGAACACTTTGCTGGCACTAATACCCATTTTGTTGGATATTTAGTGGGTGATCAACTCGCAGCAGCCTTTGCCAGTTCTGACGCTTTTATCTTCCCTTCTCGTACCGAGACATTGGGATTGGTTTTGTTGGAGGCAATGGCAGCTGGCTGTCCAGTTGTGGCGGCTCGCTCTGGAGGTATTCCGGATATTGTTACCGATGGGGTTAATGGGTATCTTTTTGCACCAACATCTGGAGATGAAGGTGCGATCGCAGCTACGATGAAATTGTTAAAACAGAAACAAGAACGAGAAGTAATACGTCAAAATGCCCGTAAAGAAGCGGAAAAATGGGGATGGGCTGCTGCCACAGGTCAATTGCAAAACTACTATCGCCAAGTTGTGTATACTGACCTTGCTAATGTAGCATAATTAGAATGAAGGAGGGAAAGAGGGAAAGAGGGAAGGAGCAGGGAGCAGGGGAGCAGGGGGACAAGGAGAAGAAATTTTGATAGTTAACCGTCAAGCATCAACCGTCAAGCATCAACCATCAACTACCAACTACCAACTACCAACTAACAACTAGCAACTAGCAACTAGCAACTAATAACCATCACTCCCTCACTCCCTCACTCCCTCACTCCCTCATTCCTCTCACTCCCTCACTCCCTGACTCCAACTACCCATGACACTCTCCAATGTTGGTAGCGTGTTGGCTACATTAACAGAACTAACTCAAGTTAATCGCAATCACGTCCTACTACGTCGTGTTAAAGACTTATCGGTTAACGAATTTGTTTGTCTACTTGACTTTATTACTGCGGAATTTCAGCAATTTCTCCGGGCAATTGAACTAATTAATAATGAAACCCTGGAAAATATGCTGGAGAGGGTATTGGAAGCTATTACTCTCAAAATTGGGCAAATTCTCCAGGCAGAACACACTGCCATTTTTCTGGTTGATGATGATAAGGGTCTACTGTGGGCAAAAGTTCCCCAAGATAATGTCCACAAACCTTTAGAAATTCGTACTCCAATTAAAATAGGTATTCCGGGTCATGTTGCTAGCACTGGGGAATGTCTAAACATTGCAGAAGCAGAAAGTCATCCTCTATATAGCCCAGAATTGGAAAAACAAATGGGCTATAAATTTCGCAATATTTTATGTATGCCTGTTTTGAGTAGCAAAAATCAAACTGTGGCTGTAGTTCAGCTAGCTAACAAAACTGGTAATGATTCCTTTGATAGTGAAGATGAGGCCAGATTTCGAGATTTTGCCGCTTCCATTGGCATTATTCTGGAGACTTGCCAGTCTTTTTATGTAGTAGCACGGAACCAAAGAGGAGCAACAGCCCTATTAAGAGCAACTCAGACATTGGGGCAAAGTTTAGATTTAGAGGCTACTTTGCAAATAGTTATGGAACAGGCACGAAGCCTGATGCAAGCTGATCGCAGTACCTTGTTTTTGCATCGCAAAGAAATGGGGGAGTTGTGGACTAAGGTAGCAACGGCGAATGAGGACGCGACTGTAGAAATCCGTATTCCTGCCAATCGAGGGATTGTGGGTTATGTGGCATCCACGGGTCAAGCCTTAAATATTCCCGATGCTTACAAAGATCCCCGTTTTGATCCCACCATAGATAGAAAAACGGGTTATGTGACTCGTAATATTTTATGTTTGCCGGTATTTAATTCTGACAATGAGTTAATTGGTGTTACCCAGTTAATTAATAAGCATCAGGGTAGTTTTACTGCATCCGATGAAGAGTTTATGCGGGCTTTTAATATCCAAGCTGGAATTGCTCTCGAAAATGCTCGCTTGTTTGAAAATGTGCTGCTAGAGAAACAGTATCAAAAAGATATTTTACAAAGTCTCGCAGATGCTGTGATTTCCACGGATATGGAAGGACGAGTTGTCACCATTAATGATGCTGCTATGGAGTTGCTGGGTTGCCCCTTGGAAGAAGCAAATGGCAAAAATTATAAGTCTGTATGGTCAGAAAATTTAATTGGGCGCTTGGTTTGGGAGATAGTACCAATCGAAAATTTGCAAATGCGCCTCCAAGATAGTCTCAAGACTGGAGCCAAACATTATGTACCAGAACAAACTTTGACCTTGGGATTACATACTCAGGAGGATGGTAATCACAAGATTACTATTTTGGCAGTCAGCGATCGCTCTTCACCAGATGTATTTATCCCCTGGAATCAACCCCTCACTCCCCAGTCGGAGTTATTGAGTAGTAAGGATATTCACAAAATTGCCCGCAGTATCAATTTAACTGTTAATCCTCTAACTAATCCAGAAGGAGGAGTCCGGGGTGGGGTGGTAGTGTTGTCAGATATTAGTCAAGAAAAACGGATGAAAGCCACCATGTACCGTTATCTTAGCCCCAGGGTCGCCGAACAGGTGATGGTGCTGGGGGAAGATAGGTTAATGGAGGGGGAACGAAAAGATGTAACTGTCCTCTTCTCCGACATTCGCGGCTATACAACCCTAACGGAAAATTTGGGCGCAACGGAAGTGGTTTCTCTACTTAATCAGTACTTTGAAACTATGGTGGAGGCAGTATTTAACCACGAAGGTACTTTAGATAAGTTTATTGGGGATGCCTTAATGGCAGTTTTTGGTGCTCCCCTAGTTCTGGATGAAAATCATGCTTGGAAAGCGGTACAAGCCGCCCTGGAAATGCGCCAACGACTGCAAGAATTTAACCAACGGCGGATTGTTCAGTCACAACCCCAAATCCAAATTGGCATTGGTATTAGTTCTGGGGAAGTAGTAGCCGGTAATATTGGCTCCCATAAGCGCATGGACTACACCGTAATTGGGGATGGAGTCAATTTGAGCTCACGTCTGGAAGGAGTAACAAAAGAATATGGCTGTGATATCATTACCAGTGAATTTACTTATAACCTTTGCCGCGATCGCATTTGGACTCGTCAACTAGACAAAATTCGCGTCAAGGGCAAAAATCAAGCAGTCACAATTTATGAAGTGATTGGCGATCGACAAACACCTTTGGATTCTCAAATGGAAGAATTCCTCTTGCATTATCATGCTGGGAGGGCGGCATATTTATCACGTAACTTCCAGCAAGCACTACTCTGTTTTAGAACTGCACAACAAATCCAACCCACAGACTTGATAGTTAATATGTACATTCAACGTACTGAAAAATATCAGCAAGTACCGCCTCCAGAATCCTGGGATGGTATTTGGGCTATGCCACTTAAATAATATTTATTTGATTCCGTATTTGTAGAGTTAATTTATTCATCTGTTTTCCCTCCTGAATACTCCCACTACATCGGTACTCCGATTAGCGGTGGGTTATTGACTGTCTTCTTTAAAAGGTTCTTCACCAATTCCCAATTGCTTTTTAGCTCGTTTGAGTTGTTTCCAGAGTTCCTTAATTTGTTCGTAAGCTTCTTTTGGTGTAATTTTTCCAGCAGTTTCCAAGTTGCAAATGTAGCTGGCTTTTTGAGCAAATTCCTGTAAATTAGCGTTGAATACTAGATTCTCTGGATTTACTTGACCATAATAGCGACTGCGGGGATATAAAAAATCATCTTTATCTAGCATATTTATCTCCGTAATACACAAGTAACAAGTAATAAGTAATAAATAATAAGTTTACTGTTCATAGGTTTGGTGCTTCAACAATGTCCGCACCCTAATGTCCGTAACCTAATTGCCTAGTGCTATACCGTTGCTTCATTCTGGGAGCTTTCAATCTGCCGCTTTCCTGGTTTCAGCTAGTCAAGGTTGAATAAACTTCTTTCCTTAACCCAAACAGATATTAATTTAATATTTTAACCTATAGAGAAATTTTATCATCTTTGCGGGAAGACCCCATACTCCGCTTCGCTGAGTGTAGGGATGAGAGCAAAGCCAGGGATTATGTCACTTAACTAATTACCTC
>NZ_FYBH01000253.1 GCF_900185595.1 Calothrix rhizosoleniae SC01 | reverse complement strand
ATCCTTTTCTTTTTCCGTCATATTGAGTCCAGCATTGAATTATTTATTCCCTAGGCAAACTCAATCAATTTTAGGTGAGCATGAGTAAATATCTCAACTCACCTAAAATTGATTATGTGGATTTCATATAAAAAAAATTTAGATATAAATCAATACTAAATATTTAAAGTATTAAAATATTCATTTTTGCTGATTATAAAATTATTGCTCTCTAGTGATTCTATATGTAGGCTCTGTTACGTTTTCTGCCAACTTATAAATGTAGAATTTATGTAATTAGAGTTAAGTGGAGTTAGATAAAAGCTAAAAGCATATAGCGCTGCGCGCAAGTAATAAGTAACTAAGTAATAAGTTTACTGTTCATAGGTTTAAGTATTCAAAAATATCCTAACGTACTTTGCTAATTCTATAAAGATAAAATTTTGGGCAATTTTTCATGAATATTTTGGTTATATACAACCAAAATATTATTACTTTAAGCTAAATATTCAGTCCGTCCATATTTACTCAAGTCTTCTATCATTATCAGTTTTTATTGTTAACAAACATTATTATGCCTTAATACTCTATGGCATCACTTCAAACAGCCAGGTGTATTTCATCCCCTTAAGTATCATTTAAATTACAGAGGAGTAATTAGACTGTCAACGTCATAATGTGAGTTAGATTTGCATGTGTAATCATGCTAATTACTTTCATCCTTTTATTGATATCAGATTGTAAACAATATATACAGCAGTATTTTTGGCCAGGATATAAAGTTGCTGTTAATCCTAACTCATAAAAATTAATTGTGTTCTATTTCTATGTAAATAGTTTAGTCATTTACAAAAATATAGATGACTAATTTATACATCTGAATTGTATTTTCTGTGGTTATTTGATTGGGTTAAGTCTGAAAGCAAACAACCGTCTTTGACCAGATTTAATTGCACCACAGAAGGTTTTTAACCTAGCAAAACATTATAAAGAAATGGGCAAAATCATATGTCAAGGGTGAGTGAAGAACCACAATTAAGAGAACAGATATCAGAACAATCAGAAAAACGAAAAGTTTTGTGGGGTCTTGCCATAATCATACCAGTAGCGATCGCAGGTGGGGTATTAACTTTAGTGAGACTGGAGCAGCTAACTAAGTTGAATCAACCTGCCGCTAATCAACCAGCAACTAATAGTGTCAATGCTATAGGACGTTTAGAACCAAGAGGTGCAGTCATTAAACTATCTGCACCTACTACCGGAGTCCAAGCTTCATCTCGGGTAGATCGAATTTTAGTCAAAGAGGGACAAAGAGTCCAACAAGGCGAAGTAATTGCTGTGCTTGATAATCATGGCAGTAATCAAGCTGTATTAGAAGAAGCAAAAGCAAAACTGCAAGAAGCACGGGCTAATTTAGCAAATGTAAAAGCCGGTTCACCAAGGGATTTACAAGCTCAATCGGCTGTAATTGCTCGCTTAAAGGCTCAATTACGTGGAGAGATGCAGGCTCAACAAGCAGTCATTAATCGTTTAGTGTCTCAGTTAAGTGCAGAAAAGGTTGCTCAACAAGCATTTGTACAACGCTTAGAAGAAGAATTACAAGGTCAAAAAAATGCTTTTAGAGCTACTGTAGCAAAAATGAGGGCAGAACAACGTAATGCTCAGATTGATCTAAAACGGTATAGAATGTTGCATAAAGCCGGAGCGATTTCTCAACAAGAACGCGATCGCAGACAATTAAATGCGGAACAAGCTACGCAACAGTTGAGAGAAAGTCAAGCTAATCGTAACCAGACTGTTGCGACTTTAAAACAGCAAATTAACGAAGCTAGAGCTAACCGAACCAAAACAATTGCGACTTTACAACAGCAAATTAACGAAGCTAGGGCTAGTCGCAATCAAACCATCGCAACTTTACAAAGACAAATTCAAGAACAACAAGCTAGATTCAACCGGATTAGAGATATTCGTCCCAGTAATTTCCAGATGGCGCAAGCTCAATTGAATAATGCGATCGCTGGTAATAAAAAAGCTGAAGCAGAACTACGTTTAAGCTATGTTTCAGCACCCATATCTGGAGAAATTCTGAAAATTCACACCAAACCCGGGGAAACCATGGGAACAAATGGAATCGCCGAAATTGGACGCACCGATCAAATGATTGTGGTAGCAGAGGTTCCTGAAGATAGTATTAGTAAAGTGCGTTTAGGTCAATCAGCCACTATTACGAGTGAGAATGGTGCTTTTAGTGGAGAGCTACAGGGAACTGTGAATGAAATTGGCAGAAAAATTGGCAAAAAAAATGTACTCAACAATGATCCAGCTGCGGATGTAGATGCCAGAGTTATAGAAGTAAAAATTTCCTTACCTCCTCAAGATAGCGATCGTGTTGCAGGTTTAACCAATGCAAAAGTCTTAATCCAAATTTTCATCTAATTTTTTGTTAATTATTTATCCATAATCAGGAAAACTTGCAAATGTTTGGCAAAAAAATACCTTTAGCATGGCTACAAATCAAACGTGAAAAAACTCGTCTAGCAGTAGCTCTAGCAGGGATTGCTTTTGCTGATATTTTAATGTTTATGCAATTGGGATTTCGAGATTCTTTATACTACAGTAATGTCCGTTTTCATAGCAGTTTAAATGGTGATATTGTTTTAATTAATTCTAAATCTAGCGCTTTACTATCAATGAAGAGATTTTCTCAACGGAGATTATATAAAGCCAAAGATTTAAAGTCTGTTGAAGCTGTATATCCTATATATTTAGATTACACAAGTTGGAAGAACCCTATTAATGGCATTCCTCGCAACTTATTAATTATTGGCATTAATCCCAAAAATAAAATTTTAAACCTACCAGGAATTGCAGAGAATCTTGAGAAAACTCAACTACCAAATGTAGTTTTATATGACCGCTCTTCTCGCCAAGAATATGGGCCAATTGCCGCTCAATTTGACAAAGGTAAGCTGGTTACAGCAGAGGTAAGGAGAAGATTAATTAAAGTAGGAGGATTATTTACCTTAGGTGCATCCTTTGGTGCAGATGGTAATTTAATCACTAGTGATGTTAATTTTTTGCGAATTTTTAATCATCGTCAAAGAGGTTTAATTGATCTTGGTTTAATTAAATTAAAACCAGGAGAAAATCCTCAATTAGTTGCTCAGCAATTAAAAAAATATTTATCCAAAGATGTCAAAGTTTTAACAAAACAAGAATATATTGAATTTGAGAGAAATTTCTGGGCAAGTAGTACAGCTATTGGCTTTATTTTTACTTTAGGTACAATCATGGGCTTTATTGTCGGCATCGTTATTGTTTACCAAATTTTGTATACAGAAGTAGCAGATCATTTAACTGAGTATGCTACTCTCAAAGCTATAGGATATACACAAAAATATTTATTGATAGTCATTTTACAAGAGGCTTTGATTTTAGCTTTATTAGGATATATCCCAGGAGTTATATTCAGTTTATTTTTGTATGAAAGTGCAAAATCTGCAACACTTCTACCAGTATTTATGAGTTTAAGTCGTGCTTTTCTAGTATTAATACTAACCATTATTATGTGTTTTTTCTCTGGTTCTATAGCTGTGCGTAGACTACGTCATGCTGATCCAGCAGATATTTTTTAAACGCAGGGAGTCGGAGGAAGGAAAGAGAAGCCATAAGAGAGATCCAAAAAAGAAAATGCCCAGCCCTCGCGTGACCTCTTCCAGGGGTCACGTCCACCAGCTATTAGGTTTACCAAAAATATATTTGATAGGGCTGGACATTTTATTACTAGTAAGTCAATAAGTGTTTTGGAATTTACAAGTTACCTCTTCTTTCCCATTGACCTAAATCTATTTTCTCAAACTATATTTATCAAAGTGAATGTATTTTATTTAATATTTTGTCAATGCTAATCAAATAGCCCTAGAGCTTTATATAACTCAGACATAATTAATCGTCATCAATTATTGACTTAGATGTTTTTTGTAATTTTGATTACCACAAACATATTATGCAATATTAATATAGTAATAATGATTATGGGAAATATTTATATTAATTAAACCTGATGTATATCAATATCATTACTTGTAAGTAATTAACTATGAAAACTAATGTTTTGATGACACAAGAAGCTGTAATTTCAGTTAAGAATCTTAACCATTATTATGGTAAAGGTTCTCTCAAAAGGCAAATTTTATTTGACATTAATCTGGAAATTAATTCTGGAGAAATTGTCATTATGACAGGGCCATCTGGCTCAGGAAAAACTACATTATTGAGCTTGATAGGTGGCTTACGTTCTGTACAGCAAGGAAGCTTAAAATTTTCAGGACGGGAATTATTTGGAGCCAGCCAGACAGAACTAGTACAAATTCGACGTAATATTGGTTTTATCTTTCAAGCTCACAACTTGTTAGGTTTCTTGAGTGCTAGACAAAACGTACAAATGGCAGTTGAATTAGAAAAAGATATTTCCCAAATTGATGCTATTTCTAAATCACAAACCATGCTAGCAGCTGTGGGCTTGGGGGAATATGTTGATTTTTTCCCTGACAATCTTTCTGGAGGACAAAAACAAAGGATAGCCATCGCTCGGGCTCTTGTCAATCATCCATCACTAGTATTAGCAGATGAACCTACAGCAGCATTGGATAAACAATCGGGACGTGATGTAGTGGAATTGATGCAGAAACTAGCTAAAGAACAAGGAACGTCAATTTTATTAGTAACTCATGACAATAGAATTTTAGACATTGCTGATCGGATTGTAGATATGGAAGATGGTTGTTTAGTCCGAAATTCCCAAACTGGAGCAATTGCATATGAGTCTGAGGCTACAAATAATCACTCATATTCTTGCTAAGTTGGCGAAATGCTTCAACTCTTAAATTGATTATATTCGCAATCAAACCCAACGGAATATGTTGGGTTTTTATCATTATTGAAAGCAGCATATATAGCGCTATGCGCAAGTAATAAGTAATAATTAATAAGTTTACTGTTCATAGGTTTGCTGCTTCAACAATGTATTAACTTATATGCGTAGTGTTATAACATAATATAGTTCAGTCAAAATAGTCAATTGCGTAGAACTAAGTGACTGTACATTCACTGATTCTGAGACAAGAAAATAAATTAACTATACTTGATACAAAAATATGAGTTCATTTAAATTAAAGTTCAAATATCGAAAGTATTGAAATATATTTTATTTGCTAAATAAACTTTTTTTATTACTGCCAATATCACTTCTTTTACGATTAGTACGAAAAGTCACATTTACTCCTTCATTAGTTTGCTCTAACACTAATAGTGGTGTGGGTTTAGCTTTCTGATCCCAGTGTATATAAACAATTCTACCTTGAATTGTCGGCTGCCAAGTATCCTGTTCATCTTCAGGACTGAGATAAGTTTCCACACAATCAATAATTTGACTAATAGTAGCAGACGTGGTTTGTGTTGGTAACTTCATTAACTTAACTTGGATCCGAAATAATATTCTTTTAGAAACATTAGGAGGGGAGCCTGTTTCATGCTCAATGTCAAAAGTTGTATTGATTTTACGCCCAGAATTGCTGGCAATACCAACCACACCTTCTTGAGCTTGGCTGGCACGTAAAACTTGAGATATTTGTTCTTTTAGTTTAATTTTTATTTGATTAACAATTGCAAAATGAAATACTTCTTCCAACATTCGCATCCGCAAATAATCTAAATTAAATTCCCGTGAGTGAATTAGATCGGGATTGGTTTCCATTTTGCGAATTGTGTCTAAAGCTAATTTAATTTTTTTCTCTAGTTGTTTTGTCTTAAATTTTTCAAATTTGATTTTTTTATTCAAACTTTTGAACTTAATGTTACCATAGACAATCAAAGCAATAATTATTATTGTTAATATACCTGAAGTAGCAACAATAACTTGAGGCATAAAATTATTGCTAGTAGGAACTTCCTGGGAAGCCTTATTCATATTCTTTCTTGGAGTTTGGGTGGCAAAAATTAAACTAGGCATGACTAGCACCCTCAAAATTAACTTCTGATATAAACTTCTGATATATAGGATGCCCAAAATTGAGGTACTATCTAGCTGTATTGTCAGTATTTTTGATCAAGGGAATACCGTTTAGTGAAAACAAGCCCCTAATGTCAGCAGTTTTGCTACTCGGATTGCAGAAGTTATGGCTCCTTCATGCAAGCTATCTCCTAGGTAAGCTCCTGTGTGACAAGTATTATTCTCACCATTGGTAGTAACAATTTCGTCTCTATACTTAAAAAGCTTCAACGCTGTAGAGAGGTGTGTGGTGTTCTTTAATATGTATAATTTTGTCTTTAGCAATCAAACTATCTAGGTTAAACGCCAAACTATATTCCCAGGATGATGATATGCCGCAAAGTTGATTTGGGTAAGCATTATGTCCCCATCCACCTTTTGTTTGGAACAAATCAAATTCCGAAAATTTACTGATTCCGTATCTGGTATACTAGGAATACATCCCTCCCTTAATTCTTACCTATTTCATCTGAATCCCCCATCATTAATTTATTAAAGAAAAGTAAATAAGCCTAAAACCATTGTTCCCCCTGCCTTATCCAAACAATACTTTTTTACGCCGACCTACTTACTTACGCGTAGCGCTATAACTACAATGGCTGACCATATTCTTCATGCAAGTAAAAAAACAGTACATGTGGGTGGATTCTCTGATCTATTAGAACCAACATTGACGATAGACTCTGGAGATAGGGTAAGTGTGGAAACTTACACTGGTTACTATGTGTATGAACAAGCACCACCTGAGTTTATGACCCCAGCACTGCTTGATATTTGCCAACATCTCCCACCACATAGGAAAATTGCAGGGGGACCCCATTTACTGACAGGACCAATTTATATCCGAGGGGCGAAACCAGGAGATGTATTGGAGGTAAAATTAGAGACTATTATCCCCAGTTTACCCATAGGTTTCAATGCTATTCGTCAAGGTTGGGGAGTTTTACCCCATCAATTTACTGAATCAGCTTTGAGATTTATACCCCTAGATTTAGAAAATCAAATTGTAGAATTTCCCATAGGTAGCGGGATTAAAATTCCCTTGAAACCATTTTTTGGTATTCTCGGTGTGGCTACCCCCCAGGGTGATCGCTCTTCTATCCCCCCTGGATGTTATGGTGGCAATATAGATAATCGTTACTTACAAGCGGGTTCTAGGTTATTTTTACCTGTGTTTGTTCCCGGTGGATTATTTTCCATTGGTGATGGACATGCAGTTCAAGGAGATGGGGAGGTAAATGTAACTGCGATTGAAACTTCCATGAATGGTACTATTAAGCTTACTGTGCGTCCAGATTTGCAGCTGACAACACCAATTGCTGAAACTCCAACTGATATCATCACAATGGGGTTTGGTGACACATTGGATGCAGCTTTAGAAATGGCTTTGCAAAATGCGATCGCTTTTTTAGTCCAGTTTGCCCAAGTATCTGCTGAAGATGCCTATGTATTGTGTAGTTTAGCAGTAAATTTCCATATCACCCAAGCTGTCAACATTCCCCAAAAAGGCGTTCATGGAATGCTTGCTAAATCCATCTTGCCTAAAGCTACCCGGTTATTTTAAATAGTAATCGGGGGGAAATGAAAATACATGGTAACCAATAACTAA
Organism: Calothrix rhizosoleniae SC01; assembly: GCF_900185595.1. Taxonomy (GTDB): domain Bacteria; phylum Cyanobacteriota; class Cyanobacteriia; order Cyanobacteriales; family Nostocaceae; genus Calothrix_A; species Calothrix_A rhizosoleniae. The sequence continues at coordinate 6 of NZ_FYBH01000253.1, read as the reverse complement.
ACTAAT
>NZ_FYBH01000252.1 GCF_900185595.1 Calothrix rhizosoleniae SC01 | reverse complement strand
ATCTGGTTTGTAGTCAATTAATAAATGTACATGGTCTGCTTCACCATTGAACTCTAATAATCCACAGTCCCATTTTTTTAGGGTATCTGTGATTATTTCTTTTAGCCTGTTTAGTATTTCGGCGTTAATGGCTTGACTGCGGTACTTTACGACTAAAACGATATGAGCGTTAAGTTTATAAACAGACCTAAAACCATTATTATACATATATTGACAATAGATAGCGGTAAGTAGTAGATTACCATAATCGTTTCTCCCTTGCTGTATTGATGTTGGATGTGCTAAAGGTGAGAATTTACCCAAACAAAGGGCAAGAAATATCCTTAGCTAAAAGCTTTGGATGTTCTCGCTTTATTTGGAATTTCTACCTGAATAGAACTAATACTCAATACGAAGAAACGGGTAAGGGTATGACTTACTGCCAGATGGCTAAAGACCTGACTCAGTTAAAGAAACTGCCTGATTATGAATGGCTGCAAGAACCAACTGCTGCTGTTTTACAACAATCTCTCAAGAATTTAGAATCGGCTTTTAAAAATTTCTTTGCAAAACGTGCTAGATTCCCTAAATTCAAGAGTAAGCATTCTAAGCAGTCAATCCGTTTTCCTGAAAGTTGCTCAATCAAAAATAGTGGCTTAAAACTGCCTAAGCTTGGCATTGTTAAAGCTAGTTTTTCAAAAAATGTTGATGGCAAAATTAAATCTGTGACTGTTTCTAAAACAAGTACGGGGAAATATTTTGCTGCAATCTTATTTGAGACTAAAGATTTAACAACAAAGGCGCAAGGTAAGATATCAGGAATTGATTTAGGGTTAAGCAGTTTAATAACTGTGTTTTATGGTGAAAACTGCTACAAGGTTGACCCAATCAAACCTACTAGAAAATATGCTAAACGACTACGAATTAGACAAAAAGCTTTGTCTGGTAAAGTTAAAGGGTCTAACAATAGACGTAAAGCAGTTAAAGTAGTTGCACGCATTCACGAAAAAATATCAAACACTAGACAAGATTTTCTCCATAAACTCTCACGAAAGTTAGTTGACGAAAACCAAGTCCTGATAGCTGAAAACCTTTGTCTTAAAGGTTTGGCGCGTACTAAATTAGCTAAATCCATACATGATGCTAGTTTTGGTATGCTGCTTAATTTCATTAGCTACAAACTAGACAGAGAGGGAGGTAAATTCATTCAAGTTGACAGATTCTTTCCCAGCACAAAGCTTTGTTCATGCTGCGGATATAAGAATGATTCCCTAAATCTCAGTATCCGTGAGTGGATTTGTCCAAGTTGCCAAACAACCCATGACAGAGATGAAAACGCATCACGGAACTTGAGGGCCGAAGGGATAAGAATACTGTCAACAAATACTGTGGGACACACAGAAATTCAAGCTTGTGGAGAAGCAGTAAGACTCGTTGGTACTTGTGCCAAAAAGCGTGTTTCTGAGAAACAAGAATCTCCCGCTACACTGTGAAGCAGTTAGCGGTGAGAGTGTCAAGAATTGCTACCATGTACAAATATTTATTTAGGGCGTTGCATAAATACGGGATGAATTTAGATTTTAGCCCACAACCGACGGAAACGCTGTGCTTAAACAGTTTAACTCCTGATCTTTGCTGGCAATTCGTTGTAAAGTTGTTTGAGTAACTTCCAGGGCGGTAATTTTGCGATCGCGCACTGCTGTAGCAATGGATACGGCATTGTTTAATTCTGGGTTCATGGCTCAAAAACTGGTGCGGCTTCCACTTCTTCTGCTAAGGGAAACTCGTTGACAACTTGAGCAATTACCCTAATTCTGTCAAAGTTTTCCACTACCCCATCAATATATTCATCTGGCAATTGCAAGTCTAACAGTAATGCCATTTGTTTCACGTATGTAGTTGTATCAAATTGTGTATCTGTCATTTCAGTTATCAGTTATCAGTTATCAGTTATCAGCTACTTCATAGATAAATCGAGAGGCTTGTATCCTGTTTATTTTTTTATCACTTATTATTTATTACTTATTACTTATTACTTGTCTAACTCCTGAAGTGGCGATAAATACGGATAATTATCATAGTCAGGAAAATTGCGATCGCACCAATACCCAAACTCCAAAGAAACACTTCTACTCGAAAGCCAATATCTTGTTTGTAATTAGTGGGTTGTGCCAGGATAACGGCGGAACCTAGGGAACTGGTGGCAAGTCCCACACCAGCGATCGCAATGGTATTATTAAGCTGGCGATCGCTTTTGGTTTGTTCGAGGGTAATAATACCTTCAATAGTGCTATTGAGATTTTGCAGTAATGTTAATCCTGGCTGGAAAGTAATACTATCTGCTTGTATTTGTCGCTGATATTTTTGGGCGTAAATATCACCTTCACTGAATTTTTTGAGAAATTCTAAGTTACTATCTGGATATTTTATCTCCATTTCGGTTAAACGAGATTGATAATTATCTAAGTTTATTTTAATGGTTTGATGATGGTTTTCTAGATAATTTAAGGCAATAGTATAATCAGAAAGATTAATTAAATTGTCGCTGAGAATTGTTTGTAGTTGATTTAATTTTAATTTATTATTTTTCAGTGATATTGGTAATTCACTAGCTTGTTTAATTGCTGGTTGAATTTCCACATATTCCTGTTTTAATAGACTTTTTTGATAGCGACTTTGATAGTAAGACCAGACTATTTTGTGACGATATTGCCATAACCGAATAAAGTCTTGATAGCTACTTTTCACCTGGTTTCTCATTGCATCTGCTGAGACATTGTCAGGAAATAACCAGATTAATAGATGATGATTTTTTTCTCTAAATTTATCCCAAAATTCTTGACCATTGACATCCAAACTTTGAGGACAATACCATAATTCAAAAATCGTCCCTCCTAATAACTGACCTTGACCAATCAAATCCCGTTTCCAGTCATAATCAATGACAAATTGTGTATAGCATCTTTGAGCAATTTCTGTGATTTCAGTATCAGTTTTTTGACTTGTCAAATTTCCCCAAAGTAACCAAGTTTGTCCAATAGTACCTACTTGTTGATCTATACGTTGATTGACTTCCTGTTTTAAATTGAGAAAAGGTTGATTATTGAGAGATTTTCCTTCATCATCTGGCTCGCCTTCTGCATTAAATTTACCAGAATAATTAACTAATAAACTATAGGTATCGCTAAACTGGAGAGGATAATAATAGCCATCAAAGGGTGGTCTAAATTTCCTCGTTCTCGTTTCTAATAATTCAATTAACTCAGCACTCTTTTTTTTATATTGGAAAAATTGTGTATATCTTTCGGTGAATTTATTTTCATCTAAGTAAGTCGGCACAATAAAACCAAACTATGTGAAGAATAGTAAATAAGCCTAAAACCCTTGTTCCCCCTGCTCCCTGCTCCCTGCCCCCTGCCTTATCCAAACGATAATTTTTTACGCCAACCTACTTAAATCACCATATATCTTGCGGCAAAAATTTTGACAATTTTCATCAATTTTATGATCATCTTCACCCAAACCATCTTTTAGGTCGTAAACAAATAAATCAATACTAGGATATATGATTTTTTCATCCATTTGTTTGTTTACCAATGATAAAATTGCGGATTTTTTTCAGAATATTTGGATTTACATTATCTTTAGCAGTAGATACAGAATTATGACTATTAAAAGTATTAATTGCTGCGTTAGTCAGTTCATTGGTAGGATTAGTTGGTAAAGGGTCAGGTTCTAATCCTTTGCTACGTTCACCTACTTCTGAATCTAAGATAGCAAGCTCTGTTTGATAAAGTTCATCTAATGGAGGATAACTTTCAGCGAGGGTATCTAAATTGTTGATATAATCGGGATTATTTGTAAGATGTCTGCCAATTTCATTTAACTGTGTTTGTAGATTTGTCGGTAAGGGATTATCTAACTTTTGCAGAGCAGTTAAAAATGCTGTAAGAGTAATGATGTTGTTAGGTTTCACAATTAGAAAACAGAATGTAATGACTAACGCATCACATCATATATTGCAGTGTATTAAATTGCACTATATTCAATAATATTTAACATTTATAGCACTACATGATTAGGGTACGGACATTCTTGGAGGCTGAAACCTATGAATAGCAAACTTATTACTTATTACTTGCGCTTAGGTCTATAGTCAGGGTCTTATATTCAACCAGTAATAATAAAAGCAGCCCAATAATAAGGATGTGCAAATAGCTTCTTTCTCTTCTTATCTTCATCCATCTGACGAATTTGAGCTAATTTTCTCCTCATAAAAGGACGTAATGGTTTATCATCCTTGGGTAACTGCACAAAAATCAACTTATATATTTTTTCCAACTTTCTATATGTTAAATTACGCAACCATTTCGTAGCTTTTGCTAAGGCGATTTGCGGCGTTCTACCTTTGCTTAATTGCCAGTAAAAATAAATCATCACCAAACTACTCGCATCATCAGTTACAGTCCACAGGGTACTAACAACATTACTCACGCCTTGGAATAGAAACCCACTCACCAAACCCACATATTCTGTAGTGATGGTTTGGTTTCCTGTCACCGCAGTTTCGCAGGCGGAAAGACTCACCATCTGGTATTTATTCAGGGGTAATTGCAGAATATCTGTGAGAGTTAGCCTATCCTCACCACTCAAAGCTAAGGCTGATTCTTTGGGATTGTGAAAATTATAGGTTCCATGACCTGTAAAATGAAATATGTCATGCCCAGATTGGAGGGCAGATTCCAGATTTTCTTTAGTAACATCATTATCTGCAAGGCGTTGGGGATGGGTAAACATCCGGGTGATGGTAGCAGATTCAATTTCCGCGTTGAAGAGTTGGGGAAGTGGTTTATCTTCTAAATCAGTGCTATTGGGATGTTCTACGCTGAGTAATTTGGTGGAGGAATCTATATGTTGTTGTTTGCTGGATAATTCTGCTAGGGATAAGCCAATTTGGGCACTGGGTAAATAAGTAATGGTAAAGTTGTCAGGGAATAGGGCATGGAGAGGAAAACGGTGTAAGTCCCGGTGGGGAACTAGGATGAGATTTTGGATTTCCTCCTTTGGGGGGATACAGGAAGGGTTAGATTTTGGATTGGTAACTGAGCTTGTGGAAGTTTGGATTGATTGAATAATTGTGGGAATATCAAGAATATTGGCTAGTTCATCTAGCAGTTTGGATAAATTTTCCCGCCAGTCTCCTTTTTCCTTATCTATAACTTCTTGTTTGTTTTGGCGATAGTTAGCATATTGTTGATCCCACTTTTTGATCCAAACTTCTAATTTATCTGGTTTTTGTGTGGGGATAACAGTGGGTTGAGATACATCGGGGTTAATGATAAATGTAGTTAGGGCAAAAGGACTAAGATGCCAGTAGATAATCGCTGTGTTTTTTGCCGCATCGGGATTTATTAAGTTTTGAATTTGATTGTAGCTAGGGCTAAGGATATATTGTTGCTGATTATCAAGTATCCAGATGAGGTAAAAATTTTTGTTTCTTTCCGCAGTTTCTAAGGCGGGTATAAAATCATCATCTTCGATTAATACATCAACCCGCATTTGTGAGAAACCAGAAAATTGGGATTCTAACTGGCGTTTTTGAAACGAAGATTTATCTGGGGAATTTAATAACTGTGCAAAAACTTGTAACCCTTCTCTTCGGAATTTTTTCGCCTCTTCGTTTTGATCTAAGCCAAGGGAAACACGAACCAAGCTTTGCAATACTTTTAGATGTAATTCGGGAAAGGCTTCTTTTGTCAGGGTAATCAGGGCTTGGTGATACTCAGCTGCTGCTTGATGCCAATATCCACGGTAATTTGATTTACCCACTCCTTGGGAATAGTGTGCGTTACCTATCTCCCAATGCAATATACCCCAGCCTTCTGGGTGTGTTTTTTGGAAACAATGTTTTAACCCTTCCTTAAAGCTTGCTAATTTTCCCCCATATCCACGTTGTTTGAGGTGGGAATTTTGTCTGGCGATGTTACTCATTAAAGACAAAAAGGGATCGTCACTCAAAGAATTTCCGGCTGCAATACCCCGATTAATCCAAGCTGTATCATAGTCGGGTTTAATTTCAACAGCTTTGTCATAGGATGCGATCGCTTCTTCATATCTTCTTAAATAAAATAGGGCACTACCCCGGTTGTTCCAAGCTGTATCATAGTCGGGTTTAATTTCAACAGCTTTGTCATAGGATGCGATCGCTTCTTCATATTTTTCCAAATAACCTAAAGCAACACCTCGGTTATACCAAGCTTCGTGTTGGTCAGGTTTAA
>NZ_FYBH01000251.1 GCF_900185595.1 Calothrix rhizosoleniae SC01 | reverse complement strand
AAGTTATCCTGATGTTGATTTCGATGGTCTAGTTGAGATTAATTTAAATCTCGTGAAAGATGGAGAAACAGTATACAGCGATCGCGTGGTTTTTCGAGTCGCTCCTTGGATGATGACTCCTAATACCTTATCTCCAATCACTGTTTATGTTTCTCGTTTATCTCAAGGATTTAATGCAGAATTTATCGACGAATTGAGAAAAGTTGTGGGTAAAGCTAACGCCCAACTAGATATTATTCCTTATCGGTTTCATCAAGATGATCCTTGGATGCAAGACGAAATTGAAATTGGTTACGCTCAAGCTCCAGGACAACTAATGCACGTAGTATTTGATTCCCCCCGCGATCGGGGATTAGTTGATTTTCCCAAACGCAAACTCCTAGGAATCGATTTTGGTTATGTAACTCGTAAAAGCCGCCAGCAAGCAACAAAGTTAGATTCTTTTGGTAATTTAGAAGTTTCTCCTCCAGTCACTGTCAACGGCGTTGATTATCCTTTTGGTCGAATCATCTTTGGCGGAACTCGCACTGAAATTATTCCCAATCCGCGTCGGATGTTAAGAGTGTTGCGAGACTTTCTCTACGCCCAAAAAATTCAAGCCCCCTTGGAAATTTTTTCTGACTGGCTCAGTGTAGGGCATATTGATGAGTTTATGACCTTTGTGCCTACATCTATTCCTAAAGGATTTAAACTACTTTTAGCTAGTCCTGACAAGTGTTATGACCTGCTCAAAAGATTACGAGATGAAGGACATTCTCAATTATTATTGCGACAAGGAAAACGGCTTTTTGGTCAACCTGCTGATATCAGTGTGGCAGATATTCTCGACAATCAAGAATTAGCTGATCATAACCAACGTTTTCAGGAATACATTAATTGGAATCGAGAGATTTTACAACAGGAATTAGATTTAAGCGAAGAAGATATTATTCATATACCTGGTTTGTTTGAAGATGATGGCGCTGGACGAGCAGAAACTTTTTTCCCCAACATGGTGAATATGATCGTTCTGCAACAGCATCTTGGTATTCCCAAACCATTTGGACCCAAAGTTAATCACCAATGCCAATTTGAAGCTTATGTGAAAGATATTTTAGAACCTTTGGGTTTAGTTTGCCACTTTATTGATGATTGGGATCCTTATTTTCGCGGACGAGGAGAAATTCATTGTGGTACTAATACACGCCGACAACCTTTCGCTAAAAAATGGTGGGAGATTGAATCCATAGTTTCTTAGGTACAACAATTGCATTGAAACACATGGGGTCAATCCAAAATCGTTCGACTGAGCGCTCACGAAGAAGTCCAAAATCCAAAATCCAGAATTGTTTTGACTCACTTTCGTTCAGTGGAACTAGGGTAAAAATCTATCTAAAGCTGCTTTCAATTGCTCTAGCTCCACTTCGATATTACCTTCCTGGGCAGCTCTACCAATACATTCAGTCAAATGTTCGTCCAAAACAATACGTGCTACCCTATCCAATGCTCCCCTAACTGCGGCTATTTGCAACAACACATCTGGGCAGTGGCTATTTTGCTGCACCATACTTTTTATACCACGAATATGCCCTTCTATACGTGACAATCTATTAACTATTTTTCGCAATGACTCTTCACTATGAACGTGAGGATGAATCGAATGTTCGTGCTGATGAGTACTGTGTTGACTATCTTGATTCTTATTGATTTTTTTATTTTTTGGTGAGGATTCTGGATGTTGATGATTGCTTATGGATTCTTGTTGAGCTAATCGATTTGATCCATTCATGGGCTGTTGTGGATGGTTACTGTAGTAAAATCCTAGCCTATTAAGATAGCTCGGTAGTATTTTTTATTTCCCCTATCCTACAGTAAGCCTAGTTAAAATAGCTGATTGTTTTCTTGAAAATGGAGTAATTTAGAGAATTTTCCCCAGTTAATTGGCATCAATAGTTCAATAGTGACAAAAACCGCACAATAACCGACGGACACCACTATAGTTACAAAGCTTAAAAGTAGTTAATACTTCGTTACAATAAATTCATAAGTAACGAGGTGATTTTCACCTCTAAACATAACAATCAGAGGTGAACGCCATGAATAGCACAATTCGTGTTGGCAATCTCTTTGGGATTCCTTTCTATCTGCACCCTTCTTGGTTTTTAGTCCTGGGTTTAGTCACTTGGACTTATAGTAGTGGGCTAGCAGCACAATTTCCTCAATTATCAGCAGGATTAACTGTACTATTAGGATTAATGACAGCGCTATTATTATTTAGTTCTGTTGTCGCCCATGAGTTAGGGCATAGCTTTGTTGCCCTGCGCCAAGGAATTAATGTCAAATCAATCACATTATTTATATTTGGCGGATTAGCCAGCTTGGAAAAAGAGTCAGAAACTCCAGGTGAAGCTTTTTGGGTTGCGATCGCTGGACCCTTGGTTAGTTTTATACTCTTTGGTATATTCACAGCTATTGGCTTTTTGACTGGTGGATCTGGGCCATTGGCAGCAATTTTGGCTCTTGTGGCTTCAGTCAACCTGGCATTAGCACTATTTAATCTAATTCCTGGATTGCCTTTAGATGGGGGTAACATACTGAAATCTCTAGTATGGAAAATCACAGGAAATCCTTATAAGGGAGTAGTTTTTGCCAGTCGTATCGGACAAGTTTTCGCTTGGTTAGCGATCGCATCTGGGTTAATACCCTTATTCTTATTTGGTAGCTTTGCCAACTCTTGGAATTTATTAATTGGTTTCTTTGTACTACAAAATGCTGGTAATGCGGCTCAATTTGCCAAAGTTCAGGAGAAACTTACAGGTTTAACAGCAGGGGATGTTGTGACCGATGATAGTCCAATTGTGTCTGTGAATATGACCTTGAGGGAATTTGCTGACCAACGGATACTATATTGGCAAAATTGGTATAAATTCTTAGTCACAGATGATAGTGGAAAATTATTAGGAACTATATCTGTTGACGATTTGCGAACCATTCCCACATTTGAGTGGTCACAAATTCAAATCACGGAAATCATGCAACCAATTGAGCTGTATAACACTGTAAAATCTGATATCCCCTTATTGGAAGTCATACAGTTGCTTGAGGGCACAAAATTATCTACACTTCCTGTGATTGGTAAGAATGGAGTACTAGTAGGTATTTTAGAAAAAGCTGCAATTATTAACTTATTGCAAAACCCAGTCCCAGCTAACCCCGCGTAACTGTTACTAACCCTAGATTGGGTGAACGAAATTTTGGGTGGGATTTCTAGCTAAGTATTCAAAAAATTACTCCCCACACCTCCCGCACTTCCCACACTTTTTTCGCTCACCCCCTTAGATTAGAGAGTTCTATTTCCATGGCTAACTACGGGATTAAAAAACATTTGCCAGGGTCTACAATAGGTAACTGCGATCGCTTAATGTATATGTATCACAACATCAAATTCACAAGATAATAGATACATAACTTGACCGAAATTAATGTTTATTGAGGCAGTAAAAAATGGGTCGATTAAATCCCTATACCCTACAGATGCAGATTACCCGAATGTTTACCCAAGGGCAATCTTTTTTTGCAACTACCAAGGTACAAGAATGGCTGAAGGAGCGTAATCAGAATCCAGCAGAGTTTGAGATTATTTTTCATGAAAAGCCTGCTCCTCCTGGCTCTCCAGAGGCAATATTAGTAGAAATAGAATTGAAGCGTAAGGATGGACAACCTGTAGATCCTTGGTTACAAGAGCAAGCAAATCTTCATACTTAATAGTATTTTTTATTGGCATCAGAAAAAATACTATTAAGTATAAATGAAACACAAGAAACAATCATATTAAATTCATCATATCTTTACAGGGTTTCCTAGGAAATAACATTCCCATTTGCGGAATGTTATTTATTATGTTGGTAGTTATAGCACTACAGGTAAATCATAATTTTGCTGTTCATCGGTTTTAGGATTCAACAATATCCTAAATGATATGGGTAGTGCTATATAGAAAACTATTTGTAAATAATTAATAGTATGAAATTAAATAACCCTTGGGTCATAGTTTTTTGGTTTTATTTGGGAATTATAATTACAATTATCATTTCTGCATATCTGAAAGTTCTACCAGCTAAAAGCTCAACAATTCCTTTTTACGATACTATCGGACACTTCATTTTAATTGGCTTGACAGCTTTTCTTGCTCACTTAGCACTTAATAAAAGATACATAAATATTTTCAAAATTTCTATCCCTATGGCACCAATCACAGTAGGTATTTTGACATTTATTGAAGAATGTTTACAACACTTTTCACCTCATCGCACCTTTGATTTGGTTGATTTAGCTGCTGATTTTTGTGGTATTGTCTTTTTTACCTGGTTAGCAGAAAAAATTACTATTAAACAACCTTCTGAAAAATAAATAAGTTACTAATGAACAGTATTATCATAATAATAGCAAGACATATATGAGAATATTCCAATAGGTTTTATTACTCTCACATCAAAGATGCTAAATATAGCACTACCAAAGCACATTAGGACATTTTTGAACGCTGAAACCCATGAGCAATAAACTTATTACTTATTACCTGTTATTTGCATGTAGCGCTATACTGGACAGCTATCATGACTATATAGCTTGCAAAGTAGGACAAGGTATTTGTTCCTCTCATATCCTCAGGTTATACTCCAGCGAGCCTACTTAGTAGTGTTGGTTCATATTTGACAAAAAGACCCAAACGAAAAGTATAAGCTGACTTTGAACAGTAAAAGGAAAGCAAAATTTTTCCCATGTCTTCTGTCATGATGTATTAAAGTAGATGACAGCTACAGTTAATGATTATTCCCATAAGGATAATGTCTCATAATTGTATTGAAAATATTTACAATTATCTGAAAATTTCAGATAAAATTGCTACTTCTGGGCAGCCTGACAAGGAAGATATTGCAACGATTAAAAGAGCAGGCTATCAGTTAGTTATTAATTTAGCAATGTCTGATTCTCCTGACGCTTTAGTTGATGAGAAAAAAGTTGTTGAAGCAACAGGTATGGAATATATACATATTCCTGTAGTTTGGGACAATCCTTTGATTGAGGATGCTAAAGATTTTTTTAAAATGATGGAACTCAATGTCAATAAAAAAATATTTGTTCATTGTGTAGCCAACAAAAGAGCTTCTGTATTCATGTATTTGTATCGTTATATTTATGACAGTCTTAATGAAGAAGAAGCTAAGAAAGATTTATACGCAATTTGGATTCCTAACCAGATTTGGCACAAGTTGATCCAAGATGTAATCGATGTATATCGCTAAAATATACTATTTATCTCCCCTACAGTTAATGCCTCTTGACTTTAGCCGTTAAAGTGTGAAGGAAAAATGCACATTAGCTTACTCTATTTTCAATTTATAGCACTACCACAGCACGTTAGGACAAACCTATGAACAGTAAACTTATTACTCCTTCAGAGTGAATCCTAAGCCCTTCGAGCACGGCAAAGCCGAACGGAGGGGAACCCCTACTCTGCGAGGAGCCGCTTCGCGTCTACGGGTTGCGCCAGTTGACGGCAGTTGCTATAAGTCGGGAACCCGCCCAACGCACTGCCTCTTTTATGCCGGGAAACCCCTCCACCGCAATGGCTCACTTGTTACTTATTACTTGCGCGTATCGCTATATCTGCTTGGTGACCATTGCCACAATTCTGGGAAATGGAAAAATTATCTTGGCAAATTAGGCTATTTTCGAGTACTTGATTTATCTGTTTGCAAAAGATAAATTCGATCTGAGAGCGCACATCTTCAGGTACATCTACTAAATTTTTGGAATTTTTTTGTGGTAACAGGACTCGTTTAATTCCCAGGCGATGAGCTGCGAGAACTTTTTCACGTACGCCACCAATGGGTAAAACTTCTCCACTGAGATTAATTTCTCCAGTCATCGCCGTATCTGTTCTCACTGCTCGTCCCGTCAGTAAGGAAGCGATCGCGCATACCATTGTTACCCCGGCTGAAGGACCATCTTTGGGAACAGCACCAGCAGGAACGTGTAAGTGTATGCCGTTATTTTTAAATACACTCACATCAATATTCCAAGTAGTTGCATTTGCCCAGAGATATGAGTAAGCAATATGAGCCGACTCTTCCATGACTTTACCCAACTGCCCAGTCAAAATTAATTCTTTACCTTGGGGTAATTGTACTGCTTCTACAAATAAAACTTCTCCCCCTGCTAGAGTCCATGCTAAACCAGTTGCAACACCAGGTAAGGGTGTTTTGCGACTTTCATCTCGCAGGAAAATTTTTGGACCGAGCATATCTTCTAGCTGTTCTGGATGGATTGTCATTGGCTCGGTTTTACCGCCAGCATAGCGAACAGCCACTTTGCGGCAAATATTACCCAGTTGTTGTTCTAGACGACGAACTCCTGCTTCACGGGTATAGTACTCAATGACTTGGGAAAAAACAGTTGTTGGTACCTGTATTGCAGCTTCTGGAAGTCCAGATTTTCTGATTTGACGGGGTAGGAGATATTTTTCCGCGATCGCCACTTTTTCCTGTTGAGAATAGCCAGGTAACTCAATAATTTCCAATCGGTCTATTAAGGGTGCAGGGACGTTGGAAAGGTCGTTAGCAGTACCGATAAAAAATACTTGGGAGAGGTCAAAATCCAAATCTAAATACAGATCCCGGAAACAATAGTTTTGTTGGGGGTCAAGAATTTCTAGCAATGCTGAAGCTGGATCACCACGATAGTCCATGCCGACTTTATCCAATTCATCCAGCATCATCACCGGGTTTTTGACTCCCGATCTATGTAATGCTTGAATAATTCGTCCCGGCATGGATCCAATATAAGTACGGCGATGACCACGCAATTCTGCCTCGTCTCGCAAGCCACCTAAACTAACCCGCTCAAAAGGACGACCCAAAGCTCTAGCGATAGAACGTCCCAAGCTAGTTTTACCCACCCCTGGTGCTCCAGTAAAACAAAGTACCGTACCAACTGTGTAATTTTCTTGGTATGCTCGTGGTTTTTCTTCCTTGTCTGCTGAACTATTATTGGCAGAAGCTTTTTTGAGTTTGAAAGTAGCTAGGTGTTCAATAATACGGTCTTTGACTTTTACCAAACCGTGGTGATCTGCATCTAGTACTTCCCTAGCATTCTGTAAATCTAGTTTATCTTCTACCATCTTGTTCCATGGCATTTCTAGTAACCAGTCGAGATAGGTACGAATCACCCCTCCTTCCGCAGAATTACTTCCTACCCTTTCTAAACGAGATAATTCCCGTTTTGCCTGTTTTTCTGCCACCTGGGGCAATTGTGCTGCTGCTAGTTGCGATCGCAAATCTTCAATTTCTTGGGTTTCTGGTTCGTTTTCACCCAATTGTTCTTGAATTTTCTTCAGTTGTTGGCGGAGCAAGAATTCCCGTTGTTGTTGGTCAAGTTCTTTTTTGGTTTCCCCTAAAATTTCTCCCCGCAGTTTTTGCACTTCCAACTCTTGACTCAATTTCTCTAGTACCAATCGTAGTAGTGCTTCCAAGCTTTCTTGTTCCAGTACTTCCTGTAATTGCTCCACATTATGGGGCAGTAACATAGTAGTTTGATAACATAATTCCCCCGGATCATTACTTGCTAGCAATACAGATAGCACCTCTTCGGGAAAATCAGGATGAAAATCAGCTATTTCTTGCCAGAGAGCTTTTATTGCCTCTGTCAGAGCGTCTAGAGTCGCCAATGATGTGCCAGAAGCAATTGCTGCTTTTTTGGTTAACTTTGGCAGCCGGTAAAACTTTACACTTAATGTACTTTTGCCACTGAGGTGACTTTCCTGGGGAGTATTGGTGTCAGATGTCTCCTTTGGAGCATCCTCAGTAGTAAGACTTAATTCCTCAATTTTAACCCGCTCTAATCCTTGGACAATCAACTGTGCCGCTCCCATAGGTAAATGCACCATGCGTTGTATGGTTGCCAAGGTAGCAATAGGATAAATATCTTCTAACTTTTCTATTTCTACTTTTTCATTCCCATCTAGGCGACTAGCCATCTCTGGTTTCACGGTGGCAATTACCAATTCTTTTTGTGCCGTTAATACAGCAGTTTCCACCGTTGCCAGGGATCGAGGTCGTCCTGCCACCACAGGTAAGGTAATTTGGGGAAGTAGGACAATATTTCGCAAAGGAAGCAGGGATCTAGTTTCCAATGCTTTTGATTGTCCTGGAAATAAGTTATTAAGGTAATTCATAACAGCTCCCATAAAGTAATCGCTTGACTGTCAGGCATGGCGACTCTACTTTGAAGTTAAATTAAAAGTTTGAGGAACTTGTGAAGAGGGGAGGTGAGGAAAAAAATACTATCAATTCAATTGACAAAGCCAAGACTCGTTTTGAATACGCTCGGCTATAGGGTGTATTGTTGTTGCTTTAAGCTCAGATTTATCACGATGATATTCTTTTGAATCATCATGCCATCCTTGCCAAATTTGGGCAGCAAGTTGAGAAAACTCATCTCGCACTTGGAACCAGGTAGGGTTATCTTCTCTATTCCACAAGCTAAAAAGTAAATCTAAAACTTTCTCGGAGGTGCTGTTCTTCATTCGATTCAGTTTCTTTTTGTTAAATTCAGTTAACTGATCTTCTTCCTTGAAAATTCTGCTAATTCCCTCCTTGGTGCTAAAGTTACCAAGTTTATTTGAACACCTGGAAATATTAAAAAGTGCATCACAAATTCGACGATTTAAACCCAAGTATACAGCCCCTTTAAGTGCCTTTAAAAAATGATTTAAAGCCTCAATAGGTTTATTCTCAATTAAGAGCAAACGTTCTCCATCTAGCAAATTAATTTCTGAAATAACTGCTTGACGAAAATTATCACTATGACCAATTGGTAAATCAGTTATGGCAAGTTTAGTAGCAAATTTGGATGCCTGTTTTGACAAATTCTCATCTCCAAGCCTGACCCAAACTCGTCCTGCTAAAGCTAGCCATCGAGACATTCGCTGAGTTAAACCAATACGTGATGCATAGTGGGCTGCTTTCAGAAAATATTCTGTGGATTTTTCCAGCGTACTTTTATCGTCACCAAGATAAAACTCTATCCGCGCTATATTTCCATAAATTTCAGACAATGCTTGATAAATATCTAAACCAGGATCTTTATAGCAAGAGTCTGGTCTAATTGCACCTCTAATTTTCCTGTCCCATTCTTCTAATCCCAGCCACTTGCTTCTTTTACTGGATGAAAATAAGTCTGGATTATGCCCACAGGAAAGCTCATATAAATAGACTTCTGACTTAATTAAAGCTTGGATAGGAACAAGTTCTTCTGCTTCTTTGTTTTCCTCAAATACCTGTTGAATTTCTTGAATAATTATTTTCGCCTGAGGAATATCACCTTGAGCATTAGATAGCCTGAGATTTAGTCGTTTTGCGATCAAATAGCAACGATAGAAGTTGAGTCGATAAGTAAAGTAAATCTTGTCTTGGGAAATTTTGTTCAATTCATTCCAAGCTGTATTCCCAATCTTCTTAATTTCGACCTTATAATCTTCGTTCGTGGAATTGTAATCTTCGTCAATAAACTGATATTTTTGAAAATCTCTCCTAACTTTAGTTAATTGCTTTCTCAACTGCGAGAGAGTTTTAAATGCTGAAGCATAAGTTTCTAAATCAAGTTCGCCACTGAAGTTTTTATCCGCCAGCCATGACTTGCCAGCACAGGCGATCGCTTGTAGCATGGTAATCATTGAGTCTCGATCAACCCAAATCCCCTGATAACCTTGTTGATTTCCCAGAATTACTGTGGTTTCAACTAAAGAATTAATACTGGTATCCAGGGTTTTTGTAAATAAGTTAATTTTAGCTACATCCTTAGTAAAGCCCATATGTAGGCTACAAGCACCAATAGCATTTTCCACCATCGTATTGCTAGAGGTATACATCCATTCCAGAAATTCACTCTTATTGTCATCATGGCTAAAGCTACAAGTAATTACAGCCATAATCACTGGACTTAGGGAGTCAAGAGACTGTACCTCTAGCTGCGCTTCTTGGGATGTACCTTGAGCATTCAGAGCGTGTTCTGCCTGTTCAGCAATCTCTACGAACTTATCGTATAACAAGTTATATGCTGCTTCTTTACTAACAGATAGGGATAAAATTTTAAATTCTAACTTTTCAACTATAAGATGCAGATTGGTTGGGTATTTTGGCATTTGCTCTTTGATGAGAATGCTTAGAAATAGCCCAATTGCTTCTTGCCGAGTGAAGTTTGCTTTACCTCCAGCTTTTAGCCTTTTCCAAATTCGTTTTAGCTTGTCAATGATTTCTAGTCTCAGTTTTAAGCCCAAATTTGGGTAAGATTCCCCTGACTCCCTTAATTTACCCAACTTATCAATCAAAGACCTTAGAAAGTCATTTTCTTGAGACTCAGCACCCTCCCCTAAAAGCTGTTTGCTGGCAATTCCTACCTTATTACTTGCGATTGCCAAGAACTCTTGGGTTGTGGGCAGGAAGTCTTCAAAATCCAAAAATTCCAGCCATGCAACTACTTGAGCAACTTGAAAGAACTTTTCTTTGCTTACTTTAATACTACTGGTGTCCTTTGGCAAAAAGCCAGCAGACTCCAGCAGTTCATCAGATCCAATCTCTCCCAATAACTTTCGTAACTCATCAGGATTAGATTCTATCGGTTCTGAGTTTTGTTCACCCTCTGTTTTTGATTTCCTTTTGGATCTCCTACGATTTGGAAGTTTCTTGCATAAATCGATCAAGTTTTGGCGATCAACTGGCAGTTGTTTCTTGTGGTCATTCAAAAAATTAACCACAACTGGTCGACTAATACCCATCCCTTCCGATAATTCCACTTGAGTCGCTTCCATTTTATCTAGGAAGAATTGGAGCATCTCCCGCAGATATTTTTGGTCTCCAACACTTTCTTTACCCATATCCCTATCTTCTACATATAACACAAATGTAAATTGTGTTTACTTTTAAATGGAATTTATACTGTTTTCAGTATTTTAATATACATTTTTTCCTCTATATATATCAAAAGTGTAAATTCCATTTACTCTATAAATATAATTTACACCATTTTCCGTATCTCAATATACAGTTTTTTTTACATACTTGATTTATTCAGCAATAATGTAGCTTAAACTACATTATTGCCTATGATAATTTGCATATTGAAATGTTTTACTATTTGCCTTAAAATGCTGTATTATTACAGATGTAAATTCGCTTTACAAGTTATGACCTGAATCTATGATTCCTAAAACAGTCGAGAGGGTCCTCAACTGTTGCCAACAAAAGCTAGCTAGATTTCAACAATCTAGGAACACTGGATGTATGAAAATCAAGTGTAGTTTTAATCAAGGTCAGTATAGGGTCCAATGCATCTCTGGAGAACTGCACGATTTCCTGATTACTTCTGAAGATCTGGGTACATGGAAGACACCTCCTCTGCTCAGACATAGAGAAGCTTTGGAGACTGTTGAACAGGTGATAGAAAAGCTCAATAGTTCGCTGCATGAGGTGTTTTTCCTTCAGCAAGGGTTTGCAACTATTGTTATCGTCTATGACAGACACGATAACAAATATGGACTACTGTTTTCCCCGTCAATAGTCCACGGAATTTCGTGTGGAGCTTGGAGATGATTATACCACAACTCCAGGTTATAAATTTTTGAATTGAATTGCTTGGTGTGAGAATTTTCCGAACAAAATCTAAATAAATCTCTGTTAATAGCCATCGATGGGAATAACCACGACGGGTGCTGCTGAAGTTTTAAGGGACTTCCGCGCATCCGTTTTTGCGTTTTTAGCAATTAACACAATAAATTCATCATATTGGAGTTAATAACCATGACAACAAATCAATATAGCAGTCTATTCAAATTGACTGCTAAGTTACTCAAATATTTCTTATTAGGAATATTCAGCTTTGCGATCGCCTACATTCTATCAATGAGTTTTGGGGGTTTGAATATTTTCGTAGCTCTGCTGTCCTTTATAGGAGATTGGTTTTGTAAGCTGGGAATTATCCTGTTGTGTTTGATGACAACCACAATAAG
>NZ_FYBH01000168.1 GCF_900185595.1 Calothrix rhizosoleniae SC01 | reverse complement strand
CTTACGTTGATATTTAATATCACCCTTGTAACCCTAACTAGCTATTTTTGGTCTTTGTTCTTTGTCGCTAACTTATTTGCTTTTGCTTGGACAGGCATTTTATATGTAAAAGGACAAAGAAAACTGAGTGTCAGCAGTCAACCACAATCGTTAGGTAAAGTCATTAGCGATTTATGGCTGGGGATGGAACTAAACCCAACTTGGCTGGGGGTAGATTTAAAAATGTTCGCCTACCAACCTTCCTTAATTGGTTTAGGACTATTAAACGCGGCATTTGCTTACTTGCAATATGAAAAGTATGGCGAAATTAGCCTACAAATGTGGATGTTCCAAGTATTTTGGTGGTTGTACCTCGCTACCCACTATTACTATGAGGAATTCATGCTTTCCACCTGGGACATAATTGCCGAGAAATTCGGATTTATGTTGATATGGGGTGACTTAGTTTTGGTTCCTTTCTTTTACAGCATTATTGGTTGGTATTTAGTAGATGCCATTGAACCAATACCAGCATCCGGCATAATTGCTATAAGCTTTCTTTACCTAATAGGTTTAACAATATTTCGCGGCGCTAATGCTCAGAAGCACCGATTTAAGAAAAATTCTCAAGCAACGATTTGGGGACAGCCAGCGCAGACTTTAGAAGGAAAACTGTTGCTATCTGGTTGGTGGGGTATTGGTCGCAAACTTAATTATACGGGTGAAATCTGTGTATATTTTGCTTTAGCATTAACTTCTGGTTTTGACTCAATTATTCCCTATATACTGCCTCTTTGGTTGTGTGGACTCTTATGTCATAGAGCATGGCGTGACGAACAGCGTTGCCAAACAAAGTACGGCAATCTTTGGGATGTTTACTGCACAAAAGTAAGATTTCGGATGTTACCTTTTGTGTATTAAAAATAAGAATTAATTCTTTGAATGCAGGAATTTTAAATGCAATTGATTTTTGAATTATGATAACTTTCTCCCCTGATGTTGCCGTTATTGGTGCAGGCCCAGTCGGTTGCGTGACTGCTCTAGCTTATGCTCGTAGTGGTGCAAAAGTCATGCTGTTAGAGGCACAACCCCACAATACAAAACGGCTAGCAGGGGAATGGTTGCACCCTCCCGGCTTGCAAATCCTAGAGGGTTTGGGTGTCTCCCTGTCTCCCGGATTAGTTAATTATGCTACAGGTCTTGGCTTTGTTGTCTTTGCTGATGATGGTAACAAACCAATTCAACTAGATTACCCTAAGGGTGCCATAGGGTTTAGTTGGGAACACAATCTGATCCTTTCCACACTCCGGAAAGCCGTTGTCGATTGTGATGGGATAGATTTTATTACTAATGCTCGGGTAACCCAGATTCAAGGGCAGCAGTTAACTTTTCAACATCATAAGCAGGGAGAGACAAGCATCTTCACCGAAAGCATTGTAGGGGCAGATGGGCGCTCCTCAGTGGCTCGGAAGGCTCTTGGTATACCCCATAAGCCCAAACTAGTTTCTTACATGGCAGGAGTGTTACTGGAAGATATTGAGCTACCCTTTGAAGGCTTTGGTCATGTGTTTTTAGGGGGACTCGGACCAGCACTTGTATACCGGATTGGTGAAAATCAAGTCCGTATGTGCTTAGATGTGCCGGTGGATTTTCCAAAAAAACCTGCCAATTTATGGGATGCCTATAGTCTTATACTACCGTCACAATTGCTAGGGGCATTTCGCCAGGCTTTGGAAGATAATCAAGTCGTATGGGTGGCAAATCAGTATAGCTCTCGCACTCATTATGGTCGTCCTGGGTTAGCACTGGTAGGCGATGCTACTGGATATTTTCATCCGATGACGGCAACGGGGATGACAGTTGGTTTTATGGATGCAGAATGTCTTGTTCGCAGTCAGACTTTTGAGGATTACCAGCGTCAACGTAATTTCGGAACTTACGTACCGGAGATGCTGGCTACGACACTTTATGAAGTATTTTGCGGTGATGATGAGAGTGCTGTAGCTATCCGCAGAGCTATATACCAAATGTGGCGACAAGAACCACAAGAATGCGTTCGCACAATGCACTTATTATCCGGAGCGCGAACCAATCTTCTGCATTTTAGCGGGTCATTTCTCAAAGGATTAGCGATCGCGGTAAAATCTGTGTTCAAAGACAATGTCTCACAGGGTCAATGGCGACATCTGATACAAACTTTACCAGCTTTCGCTCAGTGGCTGCGATTACCAATTGTTATTGCTTTATCCCGTTTTCACAAGTATCAAAGAGGAAATATGAAGCAGGGAAAAATAAAAGATAAGTTATCGCCACCTCAGGGAAAAGTATCTTTTTTAACAGATAATAATGTTGAATTAGCGATCGACTCTACCACCGCCCTACAACGCGCTGTCAATTCTTTGCTTTCCCATCAACTGACTAACGGTTCTTGGGAAGGAGAGGTGGTATGGTGTCCCATGTTACCAGCCCAGTACGTGCTGATGTGTTACATAACTCAAACACCTATTTCATCAGAGCGTCGTTTGGCTCTCCTAAAACAATTTAAAACAACTCGCTTACCCTGTGGTTTATGGGGACTGCATGAAAAATCCCAGCCTTACTTATTTGTCACAACGCTTATTTATGTAGCGGCTCGTATATTAGGGGTCGAAAAAGAAGATCCGCTTCTAGCTCCCGCACTAGAATTTATCCGCGAGCAAGGTGGTGTAATATCAATTCCCACATGGGGTAAATTCTGGTTAGCCATGCTGAATCTTTACGATTGGTCTGGTGTTAATCCAGTATTGCCGGAAGCATGGCTACTACCCAAATGGATACCTCTCCATCCAGGAAATTTTTATTGCCATACTCGACTAATTTATATGCCTATGGGCTTTATTTATGGTCGGAAGTTTCAGGTTCCTTTAACCCCACTAATTGAAACATTGCGCTCGGAATTATATGTGGGTGATTACCAGCAGGTTAACTTTAGTAAAGCGCGGTTAAATTTGAGGCAAGAGGAAGTTTATAATCCTCCTAGTAAAGTACTAAAACTGATTTATTTTTTCAGTAATCTTTACGAGAGATGGCATCATCAAGGTTGGCGCTCAAAAGCAATTGCCCAAATGGTAGACTGTATCCGCTTTGAATTGCAGACAACTGATTACACAAGTTTGTCTCCCGTTAGTGGATTGCTAAATATTATTGCCCTGTGGTTACATGACCCCAGTGATACAGAATTACAAAAAGTTTTAGAACGCTTTGAAGGTTGGATATGGCAAGATGAACTAAATGGATTAAGGGTAACAGGGGCACGTAGTAGTACTTGGGATACTGGTTTTGCTATTCAAGCTTTGCAAGCAGCAAATCCTCATGTAGACGTTTCTAGCAGTCTCTTAAGAGGGCAGCAGTTTCTTACTACTCAACAGATTCCCACAACCTTTCCCAATATTGAGAATTTTCATCGCATTAATCCTAAAGGGGGATTTTGCTTTGCTGGAGTTTGGCATGGATGGCCTGTAAGTGATTGTACTGCTGAAGCTCTCCTGGGATTGTTAGATGCGCCACCTGAAATAACTGCTAAGTGTAACTTACAAAATGCGGTAGAATTTATCCTCCGCTGTCAAAATGCTGATGGTGGTTTTGGGAGTTACGAACATCGCAAGATTCGCTCAACTTTGGAGTGGATGAACCCAGCAGAGATGTTTGCTAATTCCATGACGGAGCATTCTTATATTGAATGTACGGCTTCGTGCTTAATGGCGCTAAGAAAATTTTGTACTCGTTACCCAGAAATAATGAGTGCTGAAATTGACACCGCAATTCAACGTGGTGGTTTATGGTTGCGACAACAGCAAAAGCCTGATGGCTCATGGCTGGGTTTTTGGGGGGTAAATTTCATCTACGGTACCATGTTTGGCATTCACGGCTTATTAGCAGCCAGTAATAATATTAATGACCAAGCTATCTACAAAGCCTGTGATTGGTTGATAAGTAAGCAAAGACAAGATGGTGGTTGGGGAGAGCATTTCCAAGGATGTTTGTCTGGTGAGTATGTAGAAAATACTGAAAGTCAAGTAACTCAAACTGCTTGGGCAATGATGGCTTTACTTAAAGCAGGTGCTAACCATTGGGAGGAAATTAATAGAGGAGCAAGTTTCCTGATAGATATGCAGTTAGAAAATGGTAGTTGGGAAAAACAAGATATGAGTGGTGTGTTTTTCCATACTGCGTTGTTGGATTATACGCTTTATCGCAGTTACTTCCCAGTATGGGCACTTTCTTTGTATGAATCGCGGCGACGAGAACGACTTAGTACGGGGAAAGAAGGTGTTTTGTTAGTGTAACCTCACCAAAGGTAACTACTCCGAAACCTGCTTTATGATCACTTATTTAGTAAGAGGGGAAAGAAGGGGAAGAGTAGAAAAAAGGAATTTTTATAGGTAATTTTAGAGCGGGAGGGGAGTAGTGATGAATTATAAAGCTGTTAAATATTTCGAGTGACAACTTCCATTTTATAAATATGAACAAGAGAAAAAAGTAAAAGTATTTATGCCTTACATTTTTGACCCCGATATCTTACATAAAATTGCTAACAAAAGCATGGGTTTACCCTACGAACAAATGTTTGAAACAGTAAGGGTAGAGTTAGAGCAAAAATATCCAGGGAGAATTAACGACAAAATCCAATGGATGTTTAACAACGCTGGGGGGTGTATGTATAGCGTTGCTGTTCTCCACGCTTCTTTAACAGAATATATTCTTATATTTGGTTCTCCTATTGGCACCAAAGGACATACAGGTAGACATTTTACAGAAATTTATGATTTTGTTATCGATGGAGAACTATGGTACTTCAAAGAAAACCGTCCTTTTGAACGCATCGTGCGTAAATCTGGAGATAGATATTATTTAGAAAAATCACAAAGCGAGGGGCTAAGTATTCCAGAACAAGCTTGGGTTTTAGAATACGCTAGAGGATTTATCCCTTCTATGCTTCCCTTTGGTTTGGCTGACTCGTTTTTTAGCACCCTAGACTTGAAAACAGTAGCCCGCACGTTTGGTATCTACGGAAAATTATTACTTAAAAATTACTGGAAACCCTTATCTGGTAATTCTCTGCCATCTGCGCCCAAGGAGATGCCATGACTACACGCTTTCCCTTTTCTGCCTTTCCTAATGGTTGGTTTAGAGTAGCTTACAGTGACGAACTACCTCCTGGTGGAGTCAAACCATTGCATTACTTTGGTAAAGATTTAGTTCTATTTCGCACAGAAGATGGTAAACCACAGGTATTTGATGCTCATTGTCCCCATTTAGGAGCGCACCTTGGTTATGGAGGCAAAGTGAATGGTAACACAATCCAATGTCCTTTTCATGGCTGGTGTTTTGACCGTCAGGGGGAATGCGTAAAAATCCCCTACAGCACAAAAGTACCGCCCAAAGCCAAAATCCAACCTTTGCCAGTGTGTGAGTTTAATGGATTGATTATGGTTTACTACCATTCTCAATCAGAACCACCTAGCTGGCAGATGCCAGGATTTCCGGGATGGAATTCCCTAGATTGGACTCCCTTTCTACGAAAAAGCTGGAAAATACGGACTCACCCCCAAGAAATGGCAGAAAATGCTATGGATACTGCCCATATGCTGTATTTGCATGGGCAATCATTCCGTGCAATTGAAAAAGCTGAGTTTGAGATTGATGGTACTGTGCTTATACAGCGTCTGCGTCCCAAATATCGGTTATCTATTTTTAGAGAATTGGGGATTGATGCTGAAGGTTTAGTAGAAATCAGTTGCTATGGCTTAGGCATTCAAGTTAGCTACGCATTAGTAAAAACAGTAATTGAATTTCATACTCTTACGTTATTTCTCTTGACTCCTATTGATGAAGAATTCCTCGATGTTCATGTATTAATTAGCATAAAAAATGTACTTAATAAAGCCATTACCAATACCCTAAGAAGCAAAATAATGGCAGAGAATAGTCACAATTTGCATCAAGATATTCCCGTCTGGGAAAACAAGATTTATTACAGGCAGCCGTTATTAAGCGAAGCTGATGGACCAATCATGCCATATCGCTACTGGTCCAAACAGTTCTACTCTTATTTGCCTGAAAAAAAGAGTAGTGAATTTTTGAGTGCTTAAATTTTAAATTCCAATGGAGATTGACATGGTAACTGCAAAGCTTTTGGGAATAGAAAACATTAATACATATGCTTCTTACCCTAGAACAGATTTATTAAGCAATATCGGAATGAAGTTTATTTGGACTTCTCGTTATTTGAAAAGGAATGAAAACCTTTTTAAAGAATTAGAAAATTCAATCCATGAAAGAATGACAAAATTGTCCCCTCAAGAATATGGAGATGTATATGAACTTCCGTGTATTTATCCAGAAGAAATACAAGAAGATACACTTTCAAAAGTTCTTCAGAGTCCTTTTCCTGTTGTAATCAAAGGAGTTTTAAAAGATTCTTATGCTGTGAAAAATTGGTCTCTTGATTTTTTCAAAAACAACTATGGAAATGCAAATATCCTATGTCTGAAGCAAAGCAATAATGAAGAAAAATATGGTACAACTGAGTACCAACCTCATTATCAGGTACATACCAGTTCTTGGCACACTGTTGACGAATTGGTTAATAGTATCCGTGCTGGAGAGCGAAGGTATGCAATAGGCTCTGCAGCTATCTTTGGAAGTCATAATAAAATTATTGAAGAGGCTAATTTAAAGGGTATAGAAGAACTATTTCATTGCCAGGTAATGCGTCCCGAACTAATCATAGCAGGACTTAATACCTCTAGTTTTTTTCATTGTGCTATCGCTGGCAATATCTTTTGCCTACTTCATGGAGAGAAAAGATGGAATTTTGTTGCCCCTTGGCATTCGCCTTGGATGTACGCCAATGTTGGTCATAGTCGTTCCCACGGTTACTTGGCTTCACCTATTATTAGTAAGGAGCAAGAAAAAGACCCCTCGCGCTATCCTCTGTACAAATACGTACCCAAATATACGGTTCGTTTAAGCGCAGGTGATATTCTCTTTAATCCTCCTTGGTGGTGGCATGAGGTAGTTAATTTTAGCGAATCTATTGGTATGCCTCTTAGAGTCACTTTTGGTTTAGGGGGTATTCAACCTACAAATATACTTTTTAATCTTTTCGCTGCATTTGGTTCTTATAAAGTAATCCCCACAACGATAATCAATTTTCTGCGGAAAAAGATAGATGTTGATGATAGTAAGGTAGTGAATGCTATACACAGCAAACTTGATTAAAGTAACCTGTCTAGAGCCACATAACGGACAAAAAACTAAGCTTTAAAATTGTTGATACTATTTTCTGTAAGCTGTGGAAGCGGCTTACAGAACATCAAAAAGTTAAGTTTTTATAAGTTAGGGTTTCTGTATTCGACAACTAAAAGATTTATTAGCTCCGTTTATTAATCTTTTCAAGGATTAATAGAAAAAATTATTGTCGCGACTTATATCAATCTTGATAAAAATGATTGCTATGCCAACTTTTTTAGAAGTCACGGTATCACAAGTAAACATTTGGAAAACATAAATGCATCAAAAGAAGCCGTTTCTAAATTTTAAAAGACGTTACTTTGATTATTTCTTTATTATCTGTTTCAGCTTTTTTGCTTGGACTTCCTTTTTTACAAGTTCATTGGTTGCTCTAAACATACCTATAACACCAGAAAGTAATTTTTTTTTAATAAGAGCACTTTATTGGTATGGAACAAATATAGACCCTGCCCTCATAAAAAATCCACTTTCTTTACAAATTCAGTCTTTGATAGATATTTTTATATTCGGTCCTTTTTATCTATTGCTAGTTTATGCTTTTATCAAGGGTAAAAATTGGATTCGTCTTCCAGCAATAATTTATGTTTCAGCTATTACTTATTCGATGATTTTGTATTTAGGAATAGAATTTATGGGAGATAATCCACCAAGTAATCATGTGGCATTTCTAGCGATAAATTTACCGTATCTTTTGATTCCATTAGCATTAGGCTATCGGATGCGGAAGACCTATCCGTTTAACAAAAATTCTGTTTGAGTAACTGAAAATCAAAATTCAAAAATTCAGCTTAATTTTAATTATGAAACGAGTAATAGTTATAGGAGCAGGACCAGCAGGTTCTGCGGCGGCGATGAGCCTAGCAAAATTTTCAGATATTGAGGTACTTTTGCTCGATAAAGCTACCTTTCCCCGACGCAAGGTTTGCGGTAGCGGACTATCTCCTTGGACTTTGGAACTGCTTGACGAAATGGGAGTAGGTTCAATAATTCGTAAAGAAGTTTACCCCATTAAAGCAGGTATTATCGGTGGAGTAGGGGGAACAGCAGTTGAACTACGTAGCGAATATGAAGCGGCGGTACTGTTACGTTCTCGGTTCGATACTCTACTGGCATATGAAGCAGCTAGACGGGGTGCCAAATTAACTGAAGGTGTTCGCGTCCAAGAATTAATCCGAGAAAATGGCCGCTTATTAGGAGTGAAAACCAATCAAGGGGAAATAGAAGCCGATGCAGTCATTGTTTGCAGTGGAAGTGCAAGCAAGCTAGCTCAAGCAAAGCGTCCGGGAACCACTCTACGTGCCCTTATGGGATGGTATGAAGGTGTGGCAGGTATTTCTGATGCTGTAGAAATCTATTTTGACCCTGTAGTTAAACCTTACTATGGATGGGTATTTCCCGAAACTAAAAATCGGGTCAATATTGGCATTTGCTACAATCCGAACATTGGTGACTTAAATGCTAAACAACGCTTTGAAGCTTTTATAGAAAATCGTCTAGCTCAAAGAGTTAAATATGCTAACCGTATTGATTATCTAATGGGACATCCCATTGCCATTACCCACAAACCAACTGCACTGGTACAGTCAGGAACTCTAATAGCTGGAGAAGCAGGTAATCTTGTAGATCCGGCTACAGCAGAAGGGATTCATACCGCTCTTGCCAGTGGAATTATTGCTGGTGAATTTTTGGGTTCGCGCCTCGAACAAGGTTATTTACCTACTTTCGAGAATCTCTCACCTTATACAAAATTAATTCGGCAAAAAATTGGTCCACGTCTGATGGCAGGTAATGCTTTTCTACAGGTAGCGAAAACACCCATTTTAGATTTTGCTCTTCGTTTTGGCTCTTTTAAACCTGTTAAAAATGTCCTCAATTGGGCGCTTACTGGTGCTTAAGTTTTACATATTTTTTATATTATGACAATTCTAGTTACTGGTGCTTCTGGTCATTTAGGTACAAATTTAGTACGACGACTGCTAGATGATGGACATAGCGTTCGCGTCCTACTGCGGGAGGGTAGTAATAATGCTGCTGTGGATGGGCTAGATCTAGATAAAGTTTACGGCGACCTGCGCGATTTTACTAGAGTCAAAGCAGTAGTTAAAGGATGCAATCGCATTTATCACTGTGCAGCCAAAGTCTCCACCCTTGATAGTAACTCCATTCTAGAAAGAGAGATTTACGACTGCAATGTTTTAGGAACTATCCATATTCTCCAAGCTGCCCTAGAGTGTGATGTTTCTAAAGTTGTAGTTTCTGGTTCTTTCAGTGCAGTTGGTCATAACCCAGAAAAACCCAGCGACGAGACGATACCTTTTTATCCCTTCTCACCCCACTTACCTTACGGGTTTAGCAAAACTTTTGTCGAGCATGAGTGTCTCAAAGCCTTTGCTAATGGTTTGAATGTAGTTGTCGCCGTCTCCTGTGCCATTCTCGGTCCCCATGACTACAAACCTTCTCGCATGGGGCGGACGTTGATAGATTTTGCTAACGGTAAACTCCCAGCTTACGTTCCCGGGGGTTTTGAATTTGTCGCAGCTAGAGACATTGTAGAAGGTCATATTCTGGCAATGTCAAAAGGAAGACCGGGACAAAAGTATATTTTCAGTAGCCAGTTTCTCACTGTTGATGATTTGATGGATATTTTTGAGGAAGTTACAAATCGCGATCGCCCACCTCTAAAAATTCCTGGTGCAATGATGGCAGGTATCGCCAAAGTTGCAGATTTCATCCTACCGCGATTTTTCCCCAATGTGCCAAGACGCTTTACTTCCGGTGCTGTGCGTATCCTACGAATGCATCGCCATGCAGACATCAGCAAAGCCAAAAACGAGTTAGGTTATCAACCAACCAGTATTAAAGCCAGCATTCAATCTGCCTATGATGACTTTCTTCGTAGGGGTTTAATTACTCCTGTGGGAAAAAGGATTGCATTTACTCGCCCCAAAGAAAACTTGAGCTAAGGATAATGACTACTAGTGCAATTAATATTAAAAAAACACCTCCTGTTCTACGTGGAAGATTTCCCTATCTAGGATATGCTTTAGAGTTACAACGCAACCCAATTGATTTTCTACAAAGAGGACAAGAGCAATTTGGGGAAATTTTTTCCTTTTTATTGGCAGGTTCTAATGTCACATTTTTAACTGGCTACAAAGCTAATGAAGCCTTTTTTCGCGCTGCCGATGACCAGTTTAGTCAGAAAGAAGCTTATCAATTTACTGTACCGATTTTTGGTAAAGGGATCGCCTATGACACTACCCCCGATAGAATGAGCGAACAGCTTGGCTTTATCTTTCCCGCACTACGAGAAGAAAGGATGCAAGCCTATGCTGGATTTATGGCTACAGAAGCCCAAGCTTATTTTGATACTTGGGGGGAGTCGGGAGAAGTTGACTTGCTCGCCGCGATGAATGAACTAACGGTGTTTATCGCCAGTCGTTGTCTAATTGGGCATGAGTTCCGACAGCACCTGAGTACGGAATTTGCCAGTTTGTATCATGACTTGGAAGGCGGTATTAATCTGTTAGCTTTCTTTCAACCCTATTTACCATTGCCTTCTTTCCGGCGAAGAGACAAAGCTCGCACTCGCATGGTGGAACTGATTTCCCAAATTATTGCGAATCGAAGAGCTAAAGGTAATGAAGGTGAAGACTTTTTACAAGCCTTGATGAACGCTCGTTATGCCGATGGTACAACCCTTAGTGAAGATAATATCACGGGTTTGTTGCTGACATTATTGTTTGCCGGTCAACATACCAGTGCTGTGTTAGCTGCTTGGACGGGAATTTTACTTTTGCAGCACCCGCAATATCTTCCAGCAATTATGGCTGAACAGCAAGCAGTTTTTGGTAATGGCAAAACCTTTTCTCTAGAGCGGTTACGACAACTGGTGATTTTAGAACGCTCAATAAAAGAAGCAGAAAGATTGCGACCACCTTTAATCATGCTAATGCGGAAAATATTACGCGACTTTGAATACAACGGTTATCACGTAAAAGCGGGGGGACTAGCAATGGTTTCCCCAGCCGTATCTCACCGCCTGCCTGAGTGCTTCCGTTTTCCTAACAGCTATGACCCAGACAGATTTAATCCCGAACGGGCGGAAGACCGTAAATCCACCTATGCACTTATTGGTTTTGGTGGTGGCAGGCATCGTTGTATCGGTCAAGCATTTGCTTACCAACAGATTAAGGTAATTTGGAGCGTGTTGCTGGGACGGTTTGACCTGGAATTAGTACATCAAAACTATGAGCCAGATTATACCACCTTTGTTGTGGGGCCGCGCCAACCTTGCTTAATCCGCTACAAACGTAAATATAAATCCGATTAATATTAACAATTCATATTATGAAAGCATTAACACACAATCAGCAACAAGTATCTACACCACCAAAACTTCATCCTCCTTCATTTAATGAAGCGAAAAATCGCCGCCAAAAAGTTCGTTCGGCAGGGATGAATCCAGATTACTGGTACGCTGTTGAATATGACCGGGCTATTAAGCCGGGACAAGTAATTGAAGTCAAATTTTGGAATACTTCCATTGCTTTGTATCGTACAGGAAATGGTCAATTAGTAGCTTTAGAAAACCGTTGCGCCCACCGTCAACTGGTACTTTCTTTAGGTCAAGTAAATGGCGATCGCCTTGTATGCTGTTACCACGGTTGGGGTTATAACAAGGAAGGGAGAGTTGTAGACATTCCTCACGACCTGTTTGATAAACCAATGCCAGTTTGTAAAATAAGAACCTATCCCGTACAAGTCCGCTACGGACTGATTTGGATTTTCCCTGGCGACTCTACATTAGCTGACAAGAGACAAATTCCTAAAATTCCTGAATTAGAAGGAAAAAACCGTTGGGCGTGCGTACCACTTGATTTTACTTGGCAAGCACACCACTCAATGATTATTGATAATGTCAGTGATTTCACACACGCTTATCTGCATCGTCGGTATCGTCCCTTCACCGACGCTAAGTTAATAAAATGCAAGCAAGAAGGAGATAAGGTCTTCGTCAGTTACGAAACCAAAGTTGGTACGGGTAAAGTTTCTGGGATGTTTGTTGACCGCAAACGGGTTAATACCAACTTTATGGAGCTTTGTTATGAGTATCCCTACCAGTGGTCAAATACCGACAACAAAATCAAGCACTGGTGTTTCATTTTACCTATTAGTGAACAAAGGACTCGTGTATTCTTCCTGTTTTATTTTGATGCTTTAATAGTTCCTTTCACAAAAATTAAGATTCCTCAATGGCTGATGACTTCGGTACTGAAGATTGCGAATCCGTTATTAATCAAGCCGCTTTTAGCTCAAGATGGAGTTGCTGTTGAAGCAGAACAAAATGGTTACAATACTCACTTCAATGCACCCATTATAGAACTAAATCCAGCAGTGCATTTGTTTCAACTGTTAACAATTCGTAAGTGGGAAGAATACTTAGGGCTTGCTGAAAAAGTCCAACATAACGAATCTAGAAGCTACATGTAGCGAACTGCAAACAAGCGGTTTTTGAAACCACATTATTTGCAAGTAAAGGGGGCTCTTGGCAGCTTTTGGTAATCTTGGTTGGGGCAAGTTAGAAGGTAAGAAGAACTAAAGAAGGAGAAAGTAGTATAATTGAATTACTTCAAACTTCATCCATCAAACTTTTAAGGGGTCGTATTAATTAGCTGACTTTTCACGGGATGTGGAAAAGGGGGAATTTGTTCGCGAGTAGCAGTCCCGAATTTACAGCTTCTATGAAGTCAATCGAAGGTTTTCGCAGTGTTTCCAAGCTTGACAAGTCATAGACTCTCAAGATGACCTTGACTTCTGAGTCAGGGTCAGATGAAAAATATATGAATCAAACCTAATTTGTAAATATTGAAGTAGTTTAAGCCTACTGTCGGGGTAAACTGCTGCTTTTCGACAGAAAAAGTTAGGAATTGAGATAAATACCACTTATAATCCTAGAATTATAAGTGGTATTTATAATTAATTATTACTAATGAATTTGCCCCAAGATTTGACATTACGATTTGCCCAACCAGGGGATGGTACTGCCTTATTTAACTTAATTAAAGGCTTAGCAGACTACGAAAGATTATCTCATGCTGTTACTGGTAATGCCGAAGACTTAGAAAAACACCTATTTGGCTCCCAAAAATATGTAGAAGCTATCCTTGCAGAAAAGAATAACCAACCTGTAGGCTTTGCTCTATTTTTCCAAAACTATTCAACATTCTTAACCAAACCAGGAATTTACTTAGAAGATATATTTGTACTGCCAGAATATCGACAACAAGGCATTGGGAAAGCACTGCTAAAAAAGGTGGCTCAAGTTTCTACTGAAAGGGATTGTGGGCGTTTAGAGTGGAGTGTATTGGACTGGAATGAACCTGCACAACAATTCTATCGTCGCATGGGTGCATCTATTTTAAATGAGTGGCGAATTTGTCGGGTCACTGAGGAGGAGTTAAAGGAGTTAGGAGGGAAGGAGGGAAGGAGGGAAAGAGTGAAGGAGTGAAGGAGGAGAAGAGTCACAATTGCTTCTTGAATCCTAAAATATTTTTAACGAGGGAGTAGGGGCGTGGGAGTAGGTATGCCCCATACTTAAAAGTAGGGGATTTAATGTTGACGTTTTGTCTGTCGGGCTTACGCCTCTCCACTCAAATTTTCTTAACTTTCCACGGATAAATCCGGGGGCTATGTCCTACCGGACACGCTATCTCCTTTCAGGAGACGCTTCGCTAACGCTAACAATAACAAACCATCCTGGGGTAGGGTATTTTTCCTCTTCCCCTATTCCCTATTCCCTACTCTCTACTCCCTACTCCCTATTTTGGTGAAATCAATTATTTTTCCGGAAAAATACTTATCCCTAACCCAAAACTTAAAGTTATCTCAATGTTTGACAGCTTGTCTTTTGACGTTTGCAAACCCACTCCCGGAAAATTATGTATGACAACTTGTCGAATACTTATTTGAGATTGAGAGAACGCCGAATGAAGAAAATTATTTCCGTCCTACTGTTAGGTATTACCATCTTCACTTTTATCTTCAGTAGTCCCGCTTTCGCCGCAGATGCAGCAGCAGGAAAGGCAATCTTTAATGCCAATTGCGCTGCTTGTCATGCTGGTGGTAAAAACTTGGTTATGGCTCCCAAAAATCTGAAAAAAGAAACCTTAGAAAAGTATGGTATGTACTCCTCAGAGGCAATTATTACCCAAGTTACCAATGGTAAGGGTGCTATGCCTGCTTTCAAATCAAGATTAAAGCCAGAGCAAATTGAGAATGTGGCTGCATACGTTCTTGGACAAGCAGATGCTGGCTGGTAAGTAAAGTTTTATTACTATAGTCTAAATAGTAGGCAAGTTATATACTTTGCCTACAAATTTTGGCATTGCTGAATGGAAGTATGATTTTAGATTTTTCCATAGATTGAACAACGATTTTTTGCGTCTATGTCTAATGGGTGAAATAGATTCATACCTGGATTCAGCAATGCCCTAATTTTAGGTTACGGCAAGTGTTAATTTATATAAAGAAAATCTTATGCATCGCTGTTATCGGTTCATCGGCACTTTGATAATTGCCGTTATCCTCAGTTGCTGTGTAATGGCTCCAATTGCCAATGCTGCACCCATTGACACCAAACAAATAACGGTGAGTGATGTATTTAAATTGGGTGTAGAAAAGATGTGGCAAGGTGATTATCAGGGAGCGATCGCAGAATTTACCCAAGCGATTCAAATTAAAGGTAATTTTGCTAGCGCTTACAGTAACCGTTGTCTTGCTTACCTCCAATTACAAGATTACCAGAATGCGGTATCAGATTGTACCCAAGCCATCAAAATTTCTCCCGACAACACGGAAGCTTATTTAAATCGGGGATTAGCTTATTCTAGACAAGGTAATTATCAAGCTGCGATCGCAGATAATAATCAAGTAATTGCCATCCATCCCCAAGAATTTCGAGCTTATTATAACCGAGGAGTAGCCAATGCTTATTTGGGTAATCACCAACAAGCCACAAAAGACTACAATCTAGCTCTAAGTTACAATCAACAAATACCCAACAACCTACTTGCAGATATTCATAATGATCGAGGACTAGCTTATTTAGAGTTGGCAGAGCTAGAAACAGCCATACTTGCCTTTAACCAAGCAATTACTCTGGATGGGAGTAACTACAGAATTTACTTTAATCGAGGTTGTGCCCATGCTCAAACTGGTAACTACTGGGATGCAGTCAATGATTTCTCTCAAGTGGTGCAACTAAATCCCCAGAATGGTGACGCTTATTTGAATCGGGGTATAGCGTATCACAATCTTGGTTACGAGCAAACAGCCATCTCAGATTTGCACCAAGCAGTAGCATACTTTGAACTCCAAGGGGAAAAAATAGCCTATGAGAAAACCCTGAATGTTATCAAAAGCGTGCAACAACAGATACCTGATAAAATAGCGATCGCGATGGCATTGTAAGAAATGACCAATCACCTAATTCCCAATCTCCAATGAGAGCCAGAATTGAAAACGACGTAATTTTTCTTCACCATGAGGACTTACCAACATTTAAAAAAGGTGGTTCTGTGGTGAGGAATAGCTATTTTTGGGCTTTGCGTTCCATTGCTGGTAAAGCTGGACGTTATGGTGATTGGGAATATGAAAGTGAAGTATGGTTAGCATTGGCGCGGATGTTGTTATCTTTTGCTGAATCCGGTTATTTAGGGGTGAGAGAAACCCAATTAGAGTTTCCCCAATCCCAAGATATTCCTCATGTATTGCGAGATATGTCAACCTGGGAGTGAAGGAGTGAGGGAGTGAGGGAGTGAGGGAGCAGGGGAGCAGGGGAGAAAAGAATAATCTAAAATCTAAACTTCGACAAGCTCAGTTATCAATCTAAAATCTAAAATTGCATGACACAATTAGAAAAGGCTCAATCTGAGTATAAAAACTTTACTGCACAATTTTCTAGTGTGGCGATCGCAACTGTGAATCCAGAGGGTCTACCTCATGCTAGTTATGCACCTTTTGTTATGGATGGGGCAAAAAATATTTATATTTTCGTCAGTGGTCTTTCTGCCCATACTCGTAACTTACATGGCACTTCCAAAGCCAGTATTTTATTCGCTGAGGATGAATCCCAAACCAAACAAATCTTTGCTCGTCGTCGTTTAACTTTTGAGTGCGATGCAGTTTTACTACCCAGGGGAACAGAAGAGTGGAAGAAAATTGCAGAAGATTTTGAGCAACGCTTTGGTGAAATTATCAATATGATGCGGAGTTTACCCGACTTTCGCATTTTTAAACTTACTCCCTATGGAGGGCAATTCACCATCGGATTTGGCGCTGCTTATCAAATTAGCGGTGATGACTTAGATCAGTTAGTTCATATCGGTTCTGAAAGCAGATGATTGACAGTCATCAATCTATATCTATAAAGCTCAAAGCAGCTAGTAGCTATATCTAATAACCATAGCAGCAAAGAGTAAACGCTAATTGTGGTGTATATTTGTCAGCAGCTACTTGGTGGTTTTGGTCATCTGATTGAAAACAAGACGAGACATATCGGGAAAAACTTTCTTACTTTTAGCGTAAGCTGGATGATCCCCAAAGATGCTAAGTATATAACGGGTTTTACCATTTTTGGTGACAACAAAAGCTACTTCTTGCCGAGAAAAGCTAGTCCAACCAGCTTTTGAAGCGAAAAAAACTACTTTATCGGGGGATAGGGACTGACCGAAAAAGCTCTCTACAGGGTTAAAATCTATGGGATTAGGGGGCATTTTTCTCCAAACTTCCGGATGTATATCTCTTTTGAGTAAACCCAGCATTGGCTCACCATATTCTGGTGCAACAGCTTGATTAGAAACAATTTCATACATTAGTCTGGCTGCTTGGTATGTAGTTATTTTATTACGCTCGGGATTATTGCGATCACCACGTATTTGTAAGTCCGGTCCGACGGGGGATGTAATATTTAAATCAGTGATGGGAAATGTCTTTTGATTAATATTAATATTTTTATAGTCTGCTTGCTCAAAAAAAGTATTAATTTTCTCTCTGCGTTTTTTCCATTCTTGGAATTCCGTATTACTGAGTTTTTTTCTAGAAGATTTTGTTCCTGTAATTCTATTTAAAATACGACTCCCTGCATTATTATCTGACTTTAACATCATTTTATTCAGGTCAGTGTTAACTTCTCCATCCCACGGAATGATTCCTGCTTTAATTTGAGCATTCAAGGCAACCATCCAAAACATTTTTACCACACTGGCTGGATATCTTGGTTGATATTGTTTATGCCCAGAAATTGTATTATTTTTTAAGTCAATTAAGGTAATTGATAATTTTTCCGTTGGTAATTTATGCTTTTTAGCATATGTAATCAATTTATTAATAGTGATATTTAATTGTTTACTTTTATTCAATTGAGGAGAATTAGTAACATTAT
The DNA here is from genome assembly GCF_900185595.1 of Calothrix rhizosoleniae SC01. Lineage (GTDB taxonomy): Bacteria > Cyanobacteriota > Cyanobacteriia > Cyanobacteriales > Nostocaceae > Calothrix_A > Calothrix_A rhizosoleniae. The sequence continues at coordinate 4,854 of NZ_FYBH01000168.1, read as the reverse complement.
ATATCTGAGCTAAGTTATTTGAAATAGCTGTAACAGGAGGGGGCACTTGTACAACTTTTTTTTCAGGTTCCCTTATGACATCAGCCCTTTGATTAATAGTTATAGAATTATTCTTTTCTGGTAATTTTGCCGAAGTATTTGCAGAATTATCCACTGGCAGGGAATCTTTTACTTGGGGAGATTTTTTTTTCAACTTGTGTTTTTTCAGAGTTAGTTTTTTTCAAGAAAAAGCTGCTGATACCAAACAAAGATAATATAGATAAAATGACTAAAATAATTAGACTATAAAACTGCCAATGATATAATTGGCGGTTTCGAGTTTTACGGATAATTCGACCATTGGATGTGGAAGATTTTTTGGGATATTTCATAGCCATATTATTTACATCTATACAAGTCTAGATTTTTTTGTAATCAGATATCTTGATTTGACCATTGGTATATCTCAATGAATAACGATAATTGTTAGTATTCAAAGAAGTTTGTCGCCGTTGACCATTTTTATAAAATGTTAATTCTTCAGTAACAACCACTTCTATTTCTGCTTGCTTGTTCCGGGGGATAAATCTAATTACTCGATCTAGGCTTTGTACGCCATATGTATAGTAGGCATTATATTTGCGTAGCCAATCTACTGAACTTAAACAATCATCTTCCGGAACACCACTAGCAATACAACCTTCAGGATCGGGAGTTTTACTAATGTTATCCTTATAGGCTTTACCTATTAGTAATTGTTCCCCTAGAGTTTTTCTATAGGGAGGAGAAAAGAGTTCCTTTTTGGTTGTAAGCCATTGTCTCACAACCTTTGTGGCTGCACTACGTGAAATTACAGATGATTCTGTTGGTGCCTGTGAAAATGTAACCTTAGGTGATGGTGTGGGAGATGGTTGGGGTGAGATAGGGACAAATACAGTCTTTCTGGGAGTCGGAATTGTTTGTAAAACCGATTCCGAAGGGGAAGAGGAAGCAGTTGGTGTGGGAGAAGGGCTAGGGTCGGTAGGGTCGGAGCCAATAATATGATTGCGATTTTGCATCATCCACAAACCACCAACCAAAAATACGCCAATTACACTACCAATAATCACCGCTTGTTGCCAACTTCCCAATCCATTTTGAGAAGAAGGTGTTGGTGGTGGAGATGGAGGAGGTGGAGATGGGGCTATGGGAGGTGTGGTAACTGCTGGAGGTGGGGGAGGAGTGGCTGGAATCTGCAATGCGTTTAGCATTTCCCCTGTGCTATGGTAGCGATCGCGAGGTGATTGTTGTACTGCTTTATCCAATACGCCGGCTAAATTAGCACTCACATTCATCGCATAATGTCGCCATCTCAATTCTCCTGTAGCGGGATCTGTGGCTAACTCTTGGGGTATTTTGCCTGTAAGTAAATAAATTGCCGTTAGCCCTAAACTATATATATCGCTGGAAAATAGTGGTCTACCAACTGATTGTTCCATAGGCATAAATCCAGGAGTACCGATAACAATTGACCTGGTGGAGTTACCAGAAGGAGTCATCAATGTACCCATAGTTTCCTTGACAGCACCAAAATCAATTAATATGGGTTTACCATCACTTAAACGCAGAATGATATTATCTGGTTTGATATCCCGATGAACCATATGCTGGCTATGGACAAAACTCAGAATTGGCAAAATATTAATGATAATCTCCCTGACTTCCCCCTCACTTAATACTCCCTGCTGTTGTACCTTTTGAGTTAAGGTTTGACCTTCAATATATTCTTGAACTAGATAGAATAGACCATTTTCCAGAAAATAGGCGTATAAACGGGGAATTTGGTCTTTTCTATCCCCTAATTCTTCTAAAATTGCCGCTTCCCGTTGAAACCTTTCCTGTACTAGTTGATATACTTGGGGATTATTAGCAACTGGTTTAAGTTGCTTGATCACACAAAAGCGACCAGATGGCATTTGGGTATCTTCTGCTAAAAAGGTTTCACCAAATCCACCACTACCCAGAACCCTTACTACTTTATAGCGATTATTTAACAAAGTCGGTGTGATCATTATTTTGCCCACATCGTTCTGACTAATATCACTATATACATCAGTTTTATAGGTAATTCCCGGGATTCATGGAATTTATTCCAGTTTTGGTATCAAATCTTAACCCTCTTTTATCACTGTAACAAATTCAAATTATGTCATTGCGTAGCGTTATATAGCACTATGTAATTAGGGCGCAGACATTATTAAAGCACCAAACCCATGAGTAGTAAACTTTTTACTTATTACTTGCCCGTAGCGCTATAGCATTACGCTTGATCATATTTATACATTTATAGCAGTAATAATTGTCACAGGATTTAAGGGGGATAAGCGCGTTAAATTACCCACCGCAACAGAGCGAGATAACTGTACTTGCAATATTTGATAATGCCAATCATGACTTTGAAACCATGATAAAGCAGTATTGATGTGTTCCATAGTTGCTAAAGCTATAACTACTATTCCCTGGGAATTCAGCCTTTGACTACAGGTATGGAGAATCGCAGTCAAATTACCACCACTACCACCAATAAAAACGCGATCGCAATTTTCTGGCAAACTATGTAACATATCTGGGGCACTACCCAATACAGGAATAATATTTTTGACTTGAAATCTTTCACAGTTCCGAGAAATCAACGAATGACCAGCAGCCGTTTTTTCGATCGCATAAACCTGAGAACTAGGGCAAAGTCTAGCAATTTCCACCGCAACAGAACCAGTTCCCGCACCAATATCCCAAATAACTTGTCCTGGACATAATGACAATTCTGCTAATACTAAAGTCCGCACTTCCCGTTTAGTCATCAAGCCGGGGCGATCGCTAAAACTCAGAAACAGATTATCTGCTATACCAAATTGGGGTAGACTATCTAAATTTAACCCCTCCTGCTGTTGTTGACGGATCAAAACCACCACATTCAAAGCTGCAAAAGCAGAATTTTCCCTCCTTTCTATCTCCCTAGGAGAAAAACACCGTACCCGCTCATCTTCACCCCCCAAATTTTCACACACCCAAAATTGATACTGACTGGTTATATGCAAATCTTGTAACAAACGAGCGATCACTTGGGGATTATTAGTACCATCTGTTAATACAGCAATTTTATCTTGCCCTTGCTGTAAAGCTTTAATTAATACATCTAGGGAACGTCCATGAATACTAATAATCCGGGCATCCTGCCAAGGTACCTTAATCCGATTGAATGCCAATTGTACCGAACTTTGATGGGGATAAAACTCCAGTCGTTCTGAGGAAAATTCAGATAACAGGAATCTGCCCAAACCAAAAAATAATGGATCCCCAGAGACAAGAACCACAACAGTTTCACTACTAGTTATTAAATGGTGACGAATTTCTTCAATAGCTTGAGTGAAATTACTGAGAAAGAGGCGTGAGGCTGGATGGTAAGGGAAGTAACTCAAATGGCGATCGCTACCCACAAGCAACGTAGCTTTATTTATTAACGTTTTAGTATTTTTACTGAGTCCAGCTATCCCATCCAAGCCAATACCAACAACATAAACTTTATTCATTAGCTAGAAATTATGAATATTCATACTAAACAACTTTCAGACATTCATAACTCCTAACTCCCAATCAACCACCAAAGCCAGGAATTAAACGCTTCATCGCACGTCCAGCCACATCACCATACTTAAGCTCACCACAAAGAATTTTACCCATAATCTGGGGAGCAGAGGGGTGTTTCACAGCTTTATAACCAATACCAGGGAAACGATAAAATGCTCCGGCTATTTTTTGTGCCCAAGCCATATCAGTACCCCATTCTTGATTAATAGTATCGGAATATTGTTCCAAAGCATTAATATCACCAGCGACAGCTTTCTTAATCGCTTCTGCTGCTTTTAAACCACTAAAAATAGAAGGGCGAATTCCCTCTGCGGTAAAAGGATCAACTACACAAGCTGCTTCCCCAGCTAAAATTGCCCGATCTGTATGCAGTTTTTGATTTCCATTCCACAAGCATAAAGCATGAACATACTGTTTACAGCTAGTTATATTCAAGTTAAATTTGTCACCGTATCCATTCAAAATCTTTTTAAAATCTTGGGGTTCTCCACCGATAAAAGTACCAATACCAATGGAATAACCATCTGCCTTGGGAAAGTTCCATAGATAGCCATTTTTGACCATCCCAAACTCAAAATGAGCAATATTACCATCTTTTACCTCGGTTGGGGCTTCAGTTTCCAAGGCACCAGCTAGGCGACGTTTACGCTCTTTAAAGCCCAACCACTTTGCCATTGGCCCTTTGGCACCATCAGCGGCAATTAGATAATGAGCTGACAGGGAACCATTGGCTGTATTTACTTGCCAGTGGTCACTTTTAAATTCAATACCTGTAACTTCCGTATTATCCTTGAGCTCAGCCCCTTGTTTCTGAGCTTGCTCAACCAAAAAATTATCGAATATATTCCGTCGCACCATCCACAATGGTTCGGGAGTGTTCAGTTTTGCTTCCACCGGATCGCCAGTTTTCCAAGTACAGCGAATCTTATCAGCTTTAATGGAAATTGCCGGACTAAAATCAAAATCAAACCATTCAGCAATGATTGGGGATACACCACCACCACAAGGCTTGTATCTGGGCAATGATTCTTTTTCTACAACTAATACAGAATGTCCCTGCTTAGCTAAATGATATGCAGCCGTTCCACCAGCTGGCCCTGCGCCGACGATGATGCAATCGTACATATGCTTAAAATTTTACTCCTCAATTAGCCACATTACTTACAGATAAATAACCCGATTCTACCGATCTAAATATTCGGAATTTATTATTAACTGGAAATTACACTGTATTTTTTGATTTATCTT
>NZ_FYBH01000250.1 GCF_900185595.1 Calothrix rhizosoleniae SC01 | reverse complement strand
TTAAAATTGGGGTTAATTATGCTCCTGAAATTAGCAACATCAAGTAGCGAACTAGAAGCCATTGTTGATTTACGCAAGCGAGTCTTTGTTGACGAATTAAAAATTCAGGACAAAAACTATCAGGATGTTTTCAATGATTACTTCTGTAAAAACTTGATGGTGATTGAAAAACATCAACTTGTAGGTGCAATGCGGGTTGCTTTCGACCGCCACACTCAACGCTTTTACGCCAGTTATTTCGTGACCGCTTCGTTCAAACGGAACCGAACAACTGGTGTACTACTTGTGGGCGGGATGCTTCGCATTATGGAGGAAAATGGGATTCAAACCCTGTATGCCGATAGCCGCCCAGAAATCCTCAAAGAATACCTAAATTTTGGCTGCCAAATTATTGGGGAACCTTACAGAAAATATGGTTTTAGCTGTGAGTGGATACCAATACGTTATCATTTATCTGAATGCACACCCGCCGGTAATTGGATGCAGGAGCGAGCCCGTCAGTTTCTCTCTTCACAGCAATGTCAATGGAAGTTCCCAGTTAAACTGATATTATGCTCCACCATCTTTGAATATGAAACTGTTTTCGAATCATTGATTGCAACTCGTAAAATATTTAGCACGTTTCCCCTACTGACAACTGACGAACTGTCATGGAGTTTGAATGATTCAGCATTAATAGGATTAGATTCTATAGAGACCCAATCCGCTCAGACCTGGCTGACATCCCAATCAGATCCCATCAACTATGATGGGAAATACTCATTTGATCAATTCAATGCCCATATTTCCCGACGACGGGTTTTAGCAGTCAAATCTAATAGTCCCCTGGTTGTAATGGCTAAATGCTATGCAATATTGACTGGAAAACACTTGCAAGTCGTCGATGATTTCTCGGAGCTGCGGATAAATGAACAAACGGAGTCCCTCTGGGTGTGGATGATGTCAACAGACTTGAGTGTGGATGAGTTAAATACTATAGCTCGACAAACCCAAAAAGTTGCTAATGGTTTACAAATTAGCAAAACAGCACAAGAGTGTTCCATCAATCTCCTGCAAAACTACCTTGATTTTATCCAACCCCAAACTCAACCTGTAGTCTTTGCTCAGGGTAATCTCCCCATGATCAGTGGTGGAGAATATCTTCACTTTGCAACATTTGGCAATTCTCATCAAATTCTCAAGAAGGGAGAAAGTTCTATTAAGTAGGTAGGCGTAAAAAATTATCGTTTGGATAAGACAGGGGGCAGGGGGCAGGGAGCAGGGGGAAAAAGGGTTTTAGCCTTATTTACTTTTCTCCACATAGTTTGGTTTTATTGTGCCGACTTACTTAGTTCTCCAGAACAAAGCTTCTGTCAAGGATTACTAGAGAACGGATTTAGTTTTGGAGATGCAGTAAAACGGCTCAATCTAGAATTTAGTTCGTCTATCTCTTCTCAACCTTTTCTTCTGATTGGTGATCCAGCTTCCCATATTATGGGTAAGCAGTCCTTAGGCAAAGTTCCTATTTCCACAGGAATATCTTAAAACCATCATTGTAGAATCAAGTAGCAGCTACTTCCTAGCACAAGATTAACGATTCAAAAAACCATACTGGTAGTTAAAATCATTCGTTTTCATAGGTTTATAGTGAGGATTTTAATCCTCACTAGGACTTACGCAACTGGTACATTTTCTTGTAGAGTGCGTGACACAAAAGAGGAATTCTCAACCTAATAATAAAGCTTGTGAACTCACGCACCAACCACAGATTGTCACACTTTCTTCAGTCCTGTTTTGATAGAATTTAAAGTTAAAAAATGAAGATAAAATAAATACTTATACTGTGAACCATAACATTCAATTAGAAAAAATTATATATCATGAGTCATACTCCTTATGTCTTCCAGGGTTCAAGCTTTGAAATAGGTCAGCAACACGCTGCGATTGTTGTCGAGAAATATCAACAAGCTCGACAAACCCTGGAGAGTTCTCCCTATTGGCGGCGACTGCAAAATAAATCTTGGCTCCAGCGAATGCTGCAAAAACTGCAAAGCTATTATTTATTGCGATCGCTGCAAAAACAACTTGATCACATTCAACCCTTGACAGATTACCTCAACGGGATGCTCAGCGTTCCAGAAATAACCCCAAGTATATACTACTTTCTACTATTATCTGAAGTGCTTGGTGCAGATAGAACAGGGGTGATTCAGGGGTGTAGCGGAGTTGGTTGTTTGTCTGGGGATTCCCCCTTATTGGGCAAGAATTTTGATTATCAATATCCCCTCGCCCCCTATCAAGGTGCAATTGTTCGTCAAGAAACATCCCAATCTCGTTATGTTGCTTTTGCCCCTATGCTCATGCCATTTGGCGGTCAATTTTGTGTCAACGAACATGGACTAGCCGTCAGTTACAACTATGTCTACTACCGTAAAGGAAACCATCCTGGAGGGCTACCAGCAAGCTACTTAGTCCATGACTTGTGCCGTAGTTGTCAGAGTGCAGAAGAAGCTGTTTTACTCGCAAAACAGCGTAATTATTCCATTGGCAATGGTGCTTCTTTAGCTGTGGCTGATACTCAGAACTTCTATATTGTGGAAGTAATTGGCAATAAAACTGGAGTGATTAAAACAGAAGATTCTTTGTTGCATACCAATCATTTTATCAGTGACGAACTCGCTCAATTTAATTTTCCAGATAACACTCGGTTTTCACCTCGGATTCCAGAATTGGAGGAGCTACCTATATTGGAGTCAAGCCACATGCGGTTGAGTAAATTACAGGAACGAGCAACCCAGATTAATTCACTTGCAACCTTGCAAACTACCTTGGCTGAAAGTACGGATAAAAATGGCATGAATAATGTTTTTCAAACTGGGCTATTTTGGGGAACTATTTCTTCCTATATTGTCAACCTTGCAGAAATGACCGTTTATGAATTCAAAGATATCAGAAATGACCAGCCTACTGTGTATGACATCAAAGCCATGTTATCTAGTTCTTTACAACCAATATGTTCCCAGAGATAAATTTACTTAAATCTCATTGAAGATTTGGAGCAATTTATCTCAAGATACTCAATTGGTCTCAGAATATTGTTTTTTACTGTTGTTATTTAAGGAATACATGATGATCAGTTCAACTTTGGTTTGGCAGCCCGAATACATCCGTGGCGATGAATTTAATAACCTTCATCTCCAACGACTGATCAACGGAGAAATTCCCGCCATTGTAATTGATGATTTTTACCCATTGGATGTATGTCAAATTGTGGCTGAACGGTTTAAAAATATTTTTGACATTGAAGAGTATTCTCTCAAAAACATTTCCTCAAGTTATCTGGGAAATCCAGTTTGCGAAATGTGCGGCAATAAGGATGAGTACTTTAAGCGTGTCCCTTTAATGATGAGCAGAGTTGCTGAACTATTTAATGAGTTAGGAATAGAAACACCTCTGGAAATGGTACTTTCCCTCCTGAAGAACGGTTGGATTCCTGGTGCTGAAGTTGCTATGGAAGGCAGCAAGCAATATTTTGCTGGAGTAGTCAGGGTCACTAAAAGTTCTGGTCTACACAATGATTTAGCACCTCGTGACTTCAGATGGCCGACATTGGAACAAGTATCCCATCAATTAGTGTGGAATTTATACCTGCAAAAACCAGACAGCAATGGCGGTAAGCTGAGAATTTGGGATCGAGAATGGTCTCCTTTAGACGAGCAGCACAAGCTTACTGCTGGCACAATGGGATATACTTACGATGTTGTTGATGGTGCAACCTACGCTGATATTGAGCCACTGGAAGGTCGGTTAGTCTTCTTTAAAACCACAAACTTTCACGAAGTTCTCCGAGATGATGGCAATACTGAAAGACTATCGATTGCAAGCTTTATTGGCGTTACTAACGACCAAGAACCCTTAATTCTCTGGTCTTAAATGTCTAGAAGGGAATAGAAACTTAAGGTTCGCTCATTGTTTCCAAAGCTCAAAAAATTGGAATTTATGCGTAAAATCCAATTGCAAATCAGTTGCTTTGAATTTAATCAGGGTGAATTACCATTCACCCCTACATAATCTTTAATAAGTATTCACAAAAATGAATAGACTAGTAAAAAAGATTGGTATTGAGCTAGAAATGCCCCTGGTGAATCAGAATTACTTAGCGGCGGACTTTGACGATGCCAAGAAACTATTCCTTGATTTCTCAACACAAGGCTGGATTAAAAAGAATGATCCCAACACAGGAGCCTTAATCGGTGTCAAAAGAGAAACGCCTAAGTAGGTAGGCGTAAAAAATTATCGTTTGGATAAGACAGGGGGCAGGGGGCAGGGAGCAGGGGGAAAAAGGGTTTTAGCCTTATTTACTTTTCTCCACATAGTTTGGTTTTATTGTGCCGACTTACTTAATGGTTGGGAAATGCTTAGCAATGAGCTTTCAGTCTGTGTATTAGAAGCATCGTTAGCGCCGGTATATTCACTTGATGAAGCAATTAGTTATTGGCGTAACTTTAAGTCTTCTGTGTTACTGCCTACTGTAGAAAAAAATAATTTAAAAATCCTGGGCTATGGAACCCAACCAATATCTTGTGAGCTAAAAGATTTAATCACGCAGAAAGGATACTATCAAATTTGGGTGAACATGGTTGAGGAAGACTGTAAAGAATGGATTTTACAAAACTTTCCTGGAATATGTTCAGTTCAATTTAACTTTGAAATTCCTCAAGAGAAAGCTATTGAAATCCTCAACACATTCTTACAACTATTAGCATTTTTATGGGCTGCAAGTGCCAATGATTCTATATTGGCAGGACAAAAGTTACCTTACAAAAGTCAACGTTTTCACGCTTATAGTACCTTGAATAGAGGCAGAATGTATGGTAGGTCTGGATTACCTTGCAAACCATATCTCAGCCTATGCGACTATATCAATAGAACCTGGGATCTGCCTTTGTTTGAAATTATGCGCGATGGGGAATGCTGGTATCCTCAAGACTTGTATTTGACTGGGAATCAATTTATCAGAGAAGGAAGTGCCGAATTTTATAATTTAGAAGGGCAACTTTCCCAGCAAAAAATAAACCTCAATGATCTAGAATTAGCTATCTATTTCTGTTGGTTAGATTTTCGTTTAAAGTTTAATTTTCACCAAGTAATTAAATTGGAAGAGTTGGTAAATGCTGTTTATACAAATAATGAACAAAAACTACTCGACTTAATAGATTACATTGTTTTTGAAGTTCGTCCCCTCGCAATGCAAGCCAATGAAGAAGAAATAAGTTGGCTAGTACTAACCTACTTAATAATAGAAAATTTAGAGTCAGTAACTCAATATTCACAAAAATGGACATACAAAGATGTGAAGTTAGCTACATTTGCGGCACAGAATAATGGTCTCAGACAAAACCTGAATGACAAAACTCTTGGTCAAATCGGATTAGACTTACTAAAACTAATTCACACGAATAGTTCTCAAGAATATGAACCATATTTGTCTCAGCTCCATTCTCGCTTGAACAACCATTGCTCCTTAGCAGATGATGCTATCAGAATTTTGGATAATGACGGAATAGAAGCCCTACTGGATCATTTAACAATTCGTCAAGCCTAATTCTTAAAACTGTGTATTAGATTAAAACCTTGTTAAATTCCTCAGAACCAATATGTTCCCAGAGATAAACTTACAAGACCAAGTTGCGATCGTTACTGGAGCGGGTCGCGGCATTGGTCGGGCAATTGCCTTAGTCTTGAGTGAAGCGGGTGCTGATTTAGTTGTAGTCTCCCGAAGTCAGACAGAAATTGATTCCCTAGTGGGTGAAATAGAAAAAACCGGCAGACGAGCATTAGCAATTGCAGCCGATCTCACGGATTCCCGCCAGGTTGATGGCTTTGTCGAGCAGGCTCTCAACCATTATGGCAAAATTGATATCCTTGTGAACAATGCAGGGCAGTTTCAAAAATGTCCTATCGTTCCTCTACCTGACGTTGACCTCCGTCCCCCCATCGTTCCTAAAGCAGTCACCTCGCGAATGAGTGATGAAGACTGGCTGAATATTTTTGCAGTTAATGTTCACGGCATGTTTTATTGCTGTCGGGCTGTTGCTCCCAGTATGCTGGCAAGGAACCAAGGGGTAGTAATTAATGTTAGTTCCAACAGTGCTATCCAAGCCTCCCCCTATGTCGCAGCCTATAATGCCTCCAAAGCATCTGTCAATATGCTGACCAAGGTATTGGCCTTGGAATGGGCGAATTATAATATTCGAGTCAATGCGATCGCTCCCGGAGAATACCATACCTCCCTGACGGATTTTTCTTGGTCGGATGAGACAGAAAAAGCAAAACGACTGGCTCGAATTCCCCTACACCGTGAAGGAAGTTTGAGGGAACTAGGCTTACTTGTAACTTACCTCGCCAGTCCCGCAGCCAGCTATATGACGGGACAAATTATTGGCGTAGATGGGGGATTGACAGCTAGATGAAAATGTGTATATAGATTGACCATGAGAGTAAAGGGGAATTTAGAATTTAGAATGAAGGATTGAGAATGAAGAATTTAGAATTATTACCCCATCGATGAATCGAGGGGCTTGAAACGATAGATTCATTTTTCTTTTCCACGGATAAATCCGGGGGCTTGTATCCAGTTTGTTTTTCGGTCAAGAAAATGCCTACAGTCCATCGTCAAGAATCAGTTTCCCGAGAAAATGCCAAATTAATTGCCAAAGAAAAAGCTTTTGGAACATCTCAATCAGGGACAGACCAGAAACAAGTAGGTTTAGAACTGGAGATGTTTCCTTTTTTAATTAATAAAGAAGGGATGCCAATTAGGCGTTTAAAATTAGAAGGAGAATCAGGAATTTTAAAGATGATTGATGCTCTTTCTGGTCAAGATTCTCTCGTGGGAATAAAGGAAAATCATGATAAAACCTTCTGTCGCTATCCCCTGAAAAACGGCGGATTTATTACTTTTGAAGGGGGCGGACAAATTGAAATTTCAACCTGCCCTTTTGATAGTCCAGGCGAATTATTAACTCATACGAGAAACACACAAAATTTATTGGCAAAAGCTTTTGCTGAACATGATGTTGTGCTGCTGGGGACAGGAATTGACCGATGGCATCCTGAAGATGAAATAAAATTGCAAGTTCACACCCCTCGACAAGCTGCCTTAATGACGTTTTTTCAACGTTTTGGTCAATGGGGTAATTTAATGATGACCAAGACAGCCAGTATACATATGAATTTCGACTTGGGGGGTGAAGAAACTTGGCGCGAGAGATGGCTACTGGCTAATTTGATTTCTCCAATTATCACTGCAACCTTTGCCTGTAGTCCATCCGTTCATGGGGTATCCACCAGAGCCAGAGCTTGGCAAAATTTAGAACCCACTCGTATTGGTTTTCCCTGCTGCGAAGGTTCTGAGGCAGACATTCTGGAAACCTGGAGTGAAAGGGTTCTCAAAGCTAAGGTGATAATTTTTAAGTTGGCACCAAACCAGATTGAACCTGTGGATATAGATATTAGCTTTGCCGAATGGATTGCAAATGGTCACCCCGTTTATGGTTGGCCGACTGTTGACGATTTTATCTATCACCTGTCTACATTCTATTTTGAAGTCAGACCCCGGAGATACATTGAATTGCGCTCTTGTGATATGCTACCGGGTATTTTGCAGCCAATTCCTGTTACTCTAGTCACAACACTTTTATATGAAGATGTTACCCGAAAAAAATGCCTGGAGTTATTATCTGGCAAGATTCCTGTACTGGAAAATTTGTGGCATCGTTCAGCAGTTATGGGACTCAGAGATACAGAACTGTCTCAGTTAGCTCATCAAACTTGGGAAATTACCATCGAGGGGATGGATCGTCTACCTCAAGATTATTTGGGAGAAGACAATATTAAAAAAACTCGGGATTTTTTGTCAGCATACACCTTTGTCAACAAAATGCCTGCAGACAGTCTGCAACAGCCTGGAGCAGAAAGCATCCCTAGGTCATGGGAATGGTCATCAATTATGGAAACCTAGTAATCAACCGTTACCAGAAGTGCAACGAGAGAGTGAAAGCCCTTGAGAAAGAGCAACACAGTTGCGTGTTTCGTTCTTTAGACAGGGGATGAAACCCGATACGGTGGGATTTATCCCACAGTCCCCACAGGGTGAGCGAAAAAAAGTGTGGGGAGTATGGGGAGTGATTTTTTGGATACTTAGCTAAAAATCCCACCTAAAATTTCGTTTACCCGTCCCCAATCATGGGATAATAAATAACACTAAGGAGGTGATTTGTTTGTACGGTTGTCAGCAGGTTTTAATTCACCCAAATCCAGATTTAAAAGCAATTTTATCATTTATTTGCTCCCAATCGAATAATTTGTCAAATTGCGCTCTCTACTATGCCCGTCAAATTTGGTTTAAAGCTAAACGCTACATCACTAAATTTGAGTTGGATAAGGAGATGAAATCAAATCGTCATTTCCAAACCCTCTATTCTCAATCTGCACAACAGTTGTGTCGTTCTGTGTATGAGTCATTTGCATCTTTTAAACAACTTAATGCTTTGTATCAACGTGGTGAGTTATTAGAAAGACCTAGACTACCAAAGTATAGAAAGAACGGTTTAAACAGTGTTAGCTATCCCAAACAGGGGTTAAGGTTAATAGAAGACGGGCAAATCAGAATCCCTCTTGGTCAAACTGTAAAGGTATGGTTTAAGTTAGATTCTTTCACCCTACCTATGCCTTCAAATTTGAGTTTTGATTCTATTAGAGAAGTCAGGATTTTGCCGATAAATCGCTGCTTTTATGCAGAGTTTATCTATCAAGTTGACCCTGTAGTATCTGATGTAGATAAAAGTAGAGTTTTAGGCATTGACCACGGTTTAAAAAATTGGTTAACTTGTGTTGATAATATTGGTACAAGTTTTATTGTTGATGGTAGACATATTAAAAGTTTGAACCGTTGGTATAATAAACAAGTAGCAACAATTAAAGAGAATAAATCCCAAGGATTTTGGTCAAATAAACTTGCTGCTATTACTGAAAAACGCAATCGTCAAATTAGAGATGGGATTAATAAAACTGCTCGCATAGTTATTAACCATTGTTTAGAAAACCGGATTGGACGAGTTGTGTTTGGTTGGGGACAAGGAATTAAACAAGAGATTAATTTGGGAAAGAAATGCAATCAACAATTTGTGCAAATCCCTACAGCTAGACTCAAGCAGCGAATTGAGCAATTGTGTCAACAGTATGGCATTGAGTTTATAAAGACAGAAGAAGCAAACACTTCAACAGCATCATTTGTTGATGGTGATACACTACCAAAACATGGTGAAAAACCCAATGATTGGAAATCTTCTGGTCGCAGAGTAAAACGGGGATTATTCCGTACTGCGATGAATTGGTACATCAATGCAGATGCAAATGGTGCAGCCAATATCATCCGTAAGGTAAGCACAACACTTGGACTTGATTTGAGTGGAGTGTGTAGGGGTGCTTTGACTCATCCCACCCGGATTTATATCTGGGTGACAGCTAAGAAAAAGCAAAGGGACGCGGTTTTAACCTGTCCCGTAGCATCTTTTTAGAATCCCCTCGCCTTCAGGTAGGGGAGCAGTCAAAATGCCCTTGTTGTCAATAAAAAAATTTTCGAGAAAATATGGCAAATCAATCTCCTATTCCTGTTGTTGTCAATGGTGCTGCTGGTAAAATGGGGCGTGAGGTGATTAAGACAGTAGCACAAGCAGCTGACATGAACTTGGTGGGTGCTATTGATACTACCCCTGAACATCAAGGAAAAGATGCAGGAGAATTAGCCGGCTTAAGTGAACCCTTAGAAATTCCCATTACTAATCAATTGGAGCCGATGCTGGCTTTTGCATCCCAAGAAAAACAAATCGGGGTCATGGTTGATTTTACCCATCCTGACTCTGTATACGATAATATTCGTAGTGCGATCGCTTATGGTATTCGCCCTGTGGTGGGGACTACGGGACTTAGTCCAGAACAACTGCAAGAATTGGCTAATTTTGCTGACAAAGCCAGTACAGGATGTCTGGTAATTCCTAATTTTTCCATTGGCATGGTGCTATTACAACAAGCAGCAGTCACAGCCTCCCAATATTTCGATCATGTGGAGATTATTGAGTTACATCACAATCAAAAAGCTGATGCACCTAGCGGAACGGCAATTAAAACCGCTCAAATGTTAGCAGAAATGGGTAAAAATTTTAACGTTCCTGTGGTGGAAGAAACAGAAAATTTAGTCGGAGCCAAAGGTTGTCAAGGTGGTGAAGGAATTAGGATTCACAGCGTCCGCTTACCAGGTTTAGTAGCTCATCAGGAAGTCATATTTGGTGCACCGGGACAAATTTATACCCTACGTCATGATACCAGCGATCGCGCTTGTTATATGCCGGGGGTATTACTAGCAATTCGTAAGGTTCTAGAGTTAAAGTCATTAGTATATGGATTAGAAAAAATACTTTAAACTCCTAATCCAAAATTTCCCATCCAAAATCTAAAATTCTCCCATGCTTGTCCCACTGACTCGCCAAAAATTTGAGCAACTCATACCCCTAATCGCCACTGGTCCCCAGTACAAATATTATTGGGGAAAATTTCCAGACCTTTTACAACGGTTCTTAATTTCTGTAGTCTCCGTTGCCATTGTGGTGATTATGAAATTAATATTCAAACTAGACTTTGGGCCCATTATTTTTTTATTGGCACTAATAGGAGCTTTTTACTGGTTATGGGGACCTGTATTTTGGGCAAGTATACGTAATGCTAAATGTCGGCGCTACAAATATAGTGGGTTTTTTAGAGGGCGAATTTTAGATTGGTGGATTACAGATCAAGTACTTGGTAAGCAAGAAACTGTTAACAATCGGGGTGAATTGGTAATTGTAGAAAATCGAGAAAAACGCATTAACTTAGAGGTAGGAGACGATACCGGATTTACCGCCCAAATGCAAGCACCACTGAAAGTTGAATACAAAGCGATCGCTGCTGGTCAACGGGTAGAAATGCTAGTTATGTCCAATCGCACTGATTTAAGCCAGATTGAAGATATATCGGAAATATTTATCCCTAGTAGAGAAATATGGGTAAATGATTATCCTTACTTACGCAGGGATTTCTTTATGGAGATGAGTCGTCGCTTTCGGGCATCCCCTAATGGAAGATCCCGTCGCCGACAACCCAGGGAAAGAGAACCCAGAAGAAATAGAGAGTGGGACGATGATTAATTTTTCTTATTATTGCTTTTTCCCGTAAGCTTGCCAAGCTAAATCGATTAATCCATGAACAATAGCAGTGGCTACAACGGCATTACCCTTATAACTATCAATGGTAATGTGAGGGACGAGAGAATTTCGCAAACGCTGTTTAGCAGTATTCTCCACCAAAAACCTAGGTGAAGTCCCAATAATCAAAGCAGGTCGAATCTCTTCTGCTTCAATTAAATCCATTAAGGTTGTCAACGCAGTTTCTGATTGACCCACTACAAATATTCCCTCTGGGTAGCGTTGAGCCAGGATTTCCATACCTAAAGCAATATTGTCCGTTTTTGGTTGCTGGTTAATATATACATCTTTGCTGCAATACACTAGATTGACAAAGGTTTGTTGAGTGCGATCGATAATACCTACTCTCACCATCGGTATATCCACTACTATAGTGGTACGGGCAGCTAGTGCTGCTGCCCCAGATTGGAGAGCTGTTTCCGAAAACCGAATCAGAGATTTATATTCAAAGTCAGCAGTTGCATAAATCACCTGGCGGGCAATCTCATATTCTGCGGGTGATAATATATGAGCGCCGATTTCCCGATCTATTACTGCTAAACTTTTAGCATAATTTACCTGCCATTCCATCACATATCAGACCATTTTAGATTTTGGAGTTTGTACCTCAACCTATTGGGAGGCACAAATGAATGTTAGCATTCATACTCATTGATATATCTATTGCATGATAATTACTGATTATGTCTCTGGCAAAAGTAATACCATTTTGAAAAAATAATGGGACAGATGGGTAGGGGCACGGCATCCACAATCTTTTGGTATATAAAATTATCTTACTGGTGCCGTGCCCTTACGAAAAATGTATGTGTGACAAAAATTATTTGAATTGGTATAAATTTTTCTCAATTCAACAATTCAACTATCAGAAGCTGGAGGACTACTAAGAATCGGAGATAAATAGGCGACTAAGACTCCAATTAAAAAACCAGATATATTACGGACTAAAGGTAACCATTCGGAAGTTCGAGTTACTACTGGCCCAATACCGAAGGCAACAAATAGAATACCCCATAAAGGTGAGAAAATTAAAGCCCACTGCCAAGCAAAAACTTGATTTTCTTGACGGGGTCGAGCCGCAAAACCACAAATCACACCGCCAATTACAGAACTAATTAAGGTTAAAATCCACTGTTCCCTAGGCAATCCAGGAACCACATTACAACCACCTTGTTGTAAGCAACCCTCGACTGTTCTCATTGCCTCTAAAATAGCTTCATCTTCACCATTCTCTCTGACAAAATACAAATTACCAAACCTGGTTTGTAATTCAATCCAGAAGGTGCGGGGTAACAATTGATATACTGCATCACCCACACTAAAGCTAAGAATATTACCTCCACGGGAGTCAGCAACCAGTAAAATACTTTTATCGTCCAAACCCCAAAAATTGATCACAGCTCGACCTGGAGTGCGATCATATTGTGTCAAAACTCTCAGCTTCCAACCCGTGTCAGTTTCAAATTGTTCTAGTTCTTTGACTAACTTGCTTTCTTGTAAATCGGTGAGAGATTTGGCTAAGTCAACAACTGGTGTGGGGGTGTCAGGTAGTAATTCTGGGTTGTTGTAGGCGTAGCTGGGGGGAGTATGCATTACCCACATTGACGCAACCAGAAAAAACACTGTAACCGATGCCAAAATTCTTCGCCAAAAACAATACTGCATGAGTGCTTTTTAATAAATGTATTAACAGTAAAAGTGAACAAAATGTTTTTAAAGAGTAAAAGATACTTCTTTACACTTCTTTACTCTACTCTAATCTGTGGTTTGAGAGCAAAATCTTTCACAAGGGAGGCGGGAGAAGAGCTTATATCATGTCCGGTTAAATACTTATCATTAGGACTGCAAGGGAGCAGGGAGCAGGGAGCAGAGGGAGAAAGAGCTTGGGTGATTTTTGCATGGATGGCTTCATAAGTAATCAGGCGGACATGATATACCTCATTTACCTGGAGCCGTATTACTTATTACTTGTTACCAGGAGCTGTTGATAGTCTTGTGGTGTATCAATATCAACTGCACCTAAGGGGAAGGGAATAGAGAAAATGCGATCGCAATATTTGTTAATTAGTTTTTTTGCACCCCCCGTTTCACCCAAGGCTGCTAACTCTGCAAAAAAATTATGGTTGAACAAAACGGGTACACCTAAGGTATCTGCATATTCACAGGCTACGATTGATTTTCCTGTAGAATAATATTTTGTCACTAAATTATTAATAATTTCAGAAGAAAGGAATGGTTGATCGCAAACTGTAATAATTGCTGCATCAACATTTTCACGATCATTGGTAAGAGAAAGAATACCGCTACGAATTGAAGCGCCCATTCCTAAATGCCAATCTGGGTTTTCAACTACTGTTACAGAATCTTGGTTAATCTGAGAATGTATCTGTTGTGCATTGGCTCCCAAAACCACTGTTACAGATTTGCATACTGAGGTGACTGCACTGGCGATTGTATGTTTGAGTAAGTTATGCCCTTGATATGGTAAGAGTTGTTTTGGTGTGCCCATACGGGTAGATTCACCTGCTGCCAGGATAATAATGGCGACATTAGATTCAGTATGTTGGTATTGTGAATTGGTGATTTTCATCTCGTTTGGCATTTAAATGAGACAAAAAAGGAGATATTTCTTCTGGATTATAAATCAAAACGGCGTTGAAATCTGCGATCGCTTTTATCTGATTTTTGGCGATTGCAAGGAAAGCAGAGAGTTTGTAGATTGCTGATATCGTTTGTACCACTGCGAGCGAGGGGGATAATATGGTCGATGGTAAGTTGGCTTTCTGTATGGGTTTTACCACAGCTTTGACATTGGTATTTGTTCCGTTGGTATACGTATTCTCGTACTGATTTAGGGATAGAAATGCGGGGTGTTTTGCTCATGAGGTGGCTTCGTTAATTTTACGGCGAATATCGTCTAGGGGAGATTCTGCTGTGGTTTCACTGCTTGTATTATCTTCCTCTTCTTCGACGTAAAATTCAACGCTGAGTTTGAATTTCATTTTTCCTTTACGCCATTTAGTTGCACCTAGGGTTAAGATTTCACAATCTATCCCTTCTTGAAACCAGTTACTAGAACTTACTGCTTCGATAGTTACTCTTTGAGAATTTAACAAATTTTTGAGTTGATTTGCCAGTCCTTGATTGGAAGATTTTTTTACTGCTGTTCTTACTTTTTCAATCTTAAATGTGTCTTCCCCAAAGGAAATAACATCATTATCATTGCATTCTATTGGATTAAGTTTTTTATTATCAGTATCCATAAGGATTATTTTCTAGTTAAATGGTGAGGCTTAGATTCCTGACTTGCAAAAAAAGTCGGGAATCTTAATGATGTAGAGAGACTAAATTAATTAACTTGATTTAATTTACGCCGGATATCGTCAAGGGATAATTCAGAATTAGTATTTTCTGGTGTTGTTTCAATCTCAGGCTCATCAGACTGAAATTCTAGAGATACTTGAATTCTTACTTTTCCTTTCTTCCATCCCTTACCATCAGTTCCTAAAATTTCACAGTCGATACCTGTTGTAAGCCATTTCTCATTAGGTGTGAAAAGTCTTCTATGCTTCAAACTATTCTGTAAACTATGTAATGTAGTGTTCGATATAACGTGTTTTAATGCTGTCATTAATTCATCTATCTTTAGCATTAATGGTGATGGGAATGATATAACACTATCTTTGTCTTTCACTTCAAAATCTATCTTTTTGAAATTATTATCTAACATTTTTTATATCCTTATTTTTACAGATTCTATATTAATTAACCTGATTTAATTTACGCCGGATATCGTCAAGGGATGATTCAGAATTAGTATTTTCTGTTGTTGTTTCAACTTCAGGTTCATCAGGCTGAAATTCTACAGATATTGTGATTTTCAGCTTCCCCTTTTCCCAGCTTTTACCAGGCTTTAAAATTTCGCAATCTATCCCTTCAATAAAGAATAAGTCTTCACTCTGTTTAGGTATCCGACCTGAACCAGCAGAATACAAATTATTTCTGATATTCTCCCATCCTTTATCTCTTAAAAATCCATAAATATGAGATAAAAATTGATTAACTTTAAGTGTACAACATCCCCAAGATACTACAGAGTCATCATCAAGTGGCTTAAAGTTATTTCCCATGATATTTCTTCTTATTATTTATATGAATCCCATTATTCAGTAATGTGAGCGATCCCTAATTATTCAATAACTGATTATTAACATCATTATTTACTAATGTAGTATCAATTATTTCATGATTAACAACATCCATCACCTCATCTACATCATTAATGACAGGTAATAAATGCTCGTATAAACCCATCATTTGTAAATTGCTATTGATAGCATTAATCGCATGATTGTATATTTCTATTTTCTGCTCAACCTCACTCAATAAACGCTGATTGCTGAGAATTTTATCCTCTGCTTCTTTCTCCAATGTCTGCTGTAAATAATTACGTGCATGGGAATACTGCTGTAAAATCACATCTGTCTGTTTATCAGCCATTGGTAACAACAGAGTTTTCAGGGTTTGATTGATGACTTGGCGGAAATTTTTGCGAATTGTTTCTGATACCTTCGGCTCAAAATCTAACTTCAATAATTGGCGAATTGCTGGTTCTGCTTCCATCATACTTTCACAGTCATAACCTTGGGAAGTTTGTAGCAATGTTTGGCGAAATTGATATATAGAAAAAGTCCCCTCATCATAAAATCTAGGACTTTCTCTGACAAAGCGATCGCATTCTATTCTCGCAGCACTGACAATAGCATTATCTACGTCTTTTTCTAACTGTTTTAATTCTTGCTCAATCCCACTATCATTACCTAATAAACGATACAATTGCCGATAATATTCTGATTTACGAATATTCCCAATTAATTGTTGAAATATATTAGCAATTACTTCTTGAGAAGATGCAATTAAAATATCCTCTAGCTGATTAGATAAATAATAAAGAGCTTCCACTAAAATAGCGATTAAAGGAGCAGTTGCATTGCGGGGATGATTCAGGGTAGCACTGCGGTAGGCTTCTGCAACAGAAAAGGTATCTAATAATTCATCTAAACGGTGAATCATGCGGGATTGTAATTGCTGAAAATCTGCCTCAAATGTATGGGAAGCATTGGTAGTAATTTGATTAATTTCCATAGCCATATGCTGACTAAATTCGTTACCAACTTCCTGTAATTGTTGATTGAGGCGTTGTAATTCCTGCTCTTTCATTGCCTCAATTTCTTGAGGTTGGCTATATAAATTATTTTGTAGAGTTTGATAATGTTTTTTCAGTTGGATACAAATATCTTCTAAGTCATCCGCCAAATTTTTAAATAGTTGAGGTCGTTTTTCTTCTGTCAGATAACGGGTGATAGCAGTACGAAATTCCTCAACTCCACTATCTTGAATCAACTGATTTATGAGTGTTGTTCCTTGTTCTGATAAAATTCGCACATAATTTTGATTGGGAGTTTCAAAACTATTTACAGAAATACGAAATTGACTCGGTGCAAGCTTCCCAGAGTTAGCACAATAACGGAGAAATTCATTAATAAACTGTGGTGTTTCTTCCTCCCCATCTAATCCTTTTATACTCTCAGCAAAAATAGAATCTAAACCAAACTGATTATTCCCATTTGTCTGCTTAATTTGACTACCGTAAAATCCTAATAACCCACTGGTTTTAAAAACCTTGCTGGTGTGGTGAAATTGATCGGAAATTAAATTATCTAGCCGAGAGCGCAATTGCTGATTGTACCAAGTTTCATCAATACGGTTAAATACATAAAAAACCCGATCCCGAATACCGCCATTTCCTCGCATCATCTCCAGGAGTTGGGTTTCCTCCTTTGTCATATCACCTGCTGCTGCTGGCTTCAACACACATACCACTGCTGATGTGTCGGGATGTTGAATTTTGTTATAGGTTAATTGTGCATCCTTGTCCACGGGTGCATCAATACCAGGTGTGTCGATAATAACATTACCATCCTGTAATAAGGGATGATGACAGTAATATTCAATGCGCTTTAAAACCGCGCTATTGCTACCACGACGAGCATATCCGGCTGCTTCCTTGAGATTGGTAAAATTAAAATCTTCCATAGGATATGTATTATTATTGATAGCATGAATGCGATCGCTATTTACCACATACCCTTCAATTAGCAACATTAAAGCTTTTGCTTGTTTTGCTCTTTCTGATTTACTTTCCCCACCTTCTTGCTCAAGAATGGCTTGACATCCTTGGTTAAGTAAATCAAGGACTTCAGATGCATGAATATTACTAACAGTGTTAAATCCTAGTTGTTGACATAAATTAAGAGCCTGTTCTGTAATTTCTACCTGACTTAAAAAGGTCAAAATAACCCTTTCTTTATCAGCCACTGCATATTCAATTTTGCATTCTGTCCCTGTGGCGTGTCCCTCTGCACTATACAATAATTCCCTTTCTAGTAATGCATTGATTAGCATGGATTTACCTGCACTAAAAGCACCAGCAAATACAATATCAAACTTGGGTGAAATTATCTTTTCCAGGGATATTTGTATAGGATTAATGTTACAATTACGTAGTGTATTTTCTTGCTGTAAAAGTTGTAATATTGATTCAACTTGAGATTTAATATTTTGACTATGAAGCGAATCAATTAGCATATTTATCACCCTTTTTATTAATTATCAGTTATCAGCGATTAGTTATAAGCAGATTTAAACTAAGACTAAATTAGAACTACTCAAGAAAGTGAATATGATAAGAGTATGAAACTCAATGCTCAACTATAATCACTTAATAAATATATAAATAAGTCTATTTTATGAAAAAAATCAGAATATATGGTTCAGTAAAAATACTGGGATGTTATGGCGCTAAACGCAAGTAATAAGTAATAAGTAATAAGTTCACTAATCATAGGTTTCAGCCTTCAATAATATCCTAACTTAATTGCGTAGTGCTATAGTTATGAAAATCTTTGTTATCAGGCTTAATCCAGATGTAGATTTAAGACTAAGTTTAAAAAATATCCTGATAAAATAATGCTCAAGTAGGACTTATTGTCATGGAAATTGATAGTTTAAAAAGAGTAAATATTTCCTTTGCTAATCAGTAAGAAAATACTGTTTTCAGAGATGAATTATCCAGATTCATTTCCTGAATATCTCCATGATCAGTATTTTGAAATAATGCAGTAAATGAACCTGCACCCAAACCATATTGAGGAAACATTCGATAACAATACACACTCGTAAGATGAGACTGATATGGCGCTAAATGAGGAACTTCCACCGCCTTAAATTGAGGAAAGCGTTTTAAAAACCACTGACAAACCTGCTCATTCTCTTCTGGAGAATAGGCGCAAGTCATATAAGCTATATACCCTTGAGGTGCAACAATTTGAGCCGAATTAGCAATAATTCTTTTTTGTCGATTAGCACTTTTATTAATTGAACTAGGATGAAAACAACCTGGTGCTTTAATACCTTTTGCTAGTAAAGATTGTCCAGTACAAGGTGCATCAATGATGACTAAATTACTAGATAAGGGGATTT
Organism: Calothrix rhizosoleniae SC01; assembly: GCF_900185595.1. Classification (GTDB taxonomy): domain Bacteria; phylum Cyanobacteriota; class Cyanobacteriia; order Cyanobacteriales; family Nostocaceae; genus Calothrix_A; species Calothrix_A rhizosoleniae. The sequence goes on along the minus strand of NZ_FYBH01000250.1, from coordinate 9,983 downwards.
CTTGAGCAAAGATACTCGAATCTTGGTTAATAACTAAAGAAGGTTGAATATGACAACGCTTTAAATTAGAAATTAACATTCCTAGGCGTTTTCCAATTACTTCATTACAAATAAGTAAATCTGGTTGTAAAAGTCTCCATGCAAATATACCTTTCCCCCCGGGTGAAGCACACATATCAACAATGTATTTAATTGGTTGATTAATGGCTAATAAAGTGGAAGCTGCAAATACCGAAGAAAAATCTAAACAATAAAAATAACCCTGTTCATGTAGAGGATGTTTACCTGGCTTTTCTGGTAATGATAAGCGTTCGATAAAGTTTGGCTGCCAAGGTATAGATTCTGCTAATATAAAAGGAGTCTCTTTTGGTTTTTCTTTACACCAAATAATACAAGGATGAAAAGGCTGAGGATTAATTAAAGCATCAATAAATTTATTTTGCTCATCTGTATCGGTAAATAAACGTCGCGTTAATTTAAGTAGTAAATTTGAAGGTTTTTCCATCCTCAAGTTATCAAATTGATATGATTATTGTATCAAGCGATCGCTAATCTGATCATCAAGATTAAAATTACATATTTACCAGCAGGAAATTATCTGTCTTAATTCTTCTAAATCTAAATAATCACAGGTAAATGCTTGACGTAACATGGGATAAGGAATAAATTTATCGTATTTTTGAATTTCTGGCGCTTCAGAATCACTGAGTAAATCATCTGCTGTAATTCTTTGCTCACACAGAGAGATTATTTCCGGATAAATATCTTTCAGTTTATTTTTGTTTAATTTAATGATCAAATAGTAAGGGTTAACACTGCGAATACTTTTAATTTCTAAAGACTCACGACAAAAGTTATTAATTAATCTTGACAAAGTCCGAAAAGCTAACGTACCTATCCAAGGTAAAATACAAGATTTATCTTTACCAAGAGGCAAAATATACTGTTTATCTAGTTCATAATATTGTGCGAGTTGACGGGCTTTTCTCAGGCGTTTAATAGCATTTTTTTGTAAGTAAGGATATTCTATATCTTCAGTTAATACCTGTTGCATTCTTTGTAATATTTTGGAATGAATATTACCGCTACCACCCCGCCAAAAAATACTAGCATTTCCTTCTACTTGTTTGACTGAAATCACCTTTTTCCGGAAATCAACTTCTGTAACTTCCCAAGTTTTTCCTGCTAAAGCAAATTGATTACCCACAGGAGGAGGCATAATTATACTACCAATTTCCGTTGTTCCTTGTTTGACAATATATTCTACTGTTTCTGGAAATACTGCATAAAACTTAAACTTACTAACTATTTTTTCTCCCTCTAAACCGACAATTAATTTACCTGTTTCCGTTTTTTGGATATGATTAATATCAATTAAATAGCGCAGTAGTAACTTAAAATTTTCTGGAGATATCTCTGCAAAGGATGAGAAACTTAAGATTTGTTGGGCAAGATTAGCAGGTGCAATTGATCCTGTTGCTGCTAAAACACTCATTGTTTGATGATATAGAAGACTTAAAGGATACTTTAATGGTTGAATAGGTTCAATCCAACGTTCTTCTAAATACAGTTGAATAATAGCAATTGATTGTAAAAGTTGCCAAGGTATTTTTTCTGGGAGTGGTGCTTCCGGTAAAGGCTCTTTTTCAGCACAAACAAAACGCATATCCGCAGCTTCTCCCCTACGTCCTGTGCGTCCTAAACGTTGGAGAAAACTAGCCACAGAGGGGGGAGATTCTAATTGAATTACTCTTTCTAAATGACCAATGTCTACACCTACTTCCAATGTGAGAGTAGCAGCAGTCACAGCAGGTTGATTTGATTGACGCATGGCATCTTCAGCAGCCTGACGTAAGCTAGCTGATATACTACCATGATGGACGTGATAAATATCTGGTGAGCTTAGGGTTTTGGCGACTTTTCTTAATGAGGAAATGATTGTTTCTGTTTGTTGTTTATTATTTCCAAATATAAGACATTTCCGAGACTTACTTAAGTTAAAAATATATTGTTCGTATTCATTTATCTCTGATATATCGACCTCTTCCGGAATAAAAAAGTGTTCTAAAGCTAATTTTATCGGACGTTTTCCACCATCAATTTGAGGTGTAATCACAAATTTATTAGTACCGGAACTTAACCATGTTTCAGCTAAGGAGTAGTCTCCCAAGGTTGCTGATAAACCAATGCGTCGATGTTGGACTTTAGTTATATTTGCTAAACGTTGTAATTGACAAAGAATTTGACACCCTCGTTCTGAACCCATAAAGGCATGAATTTCGTCAATGACTACAAACCGTAAATCACCAAATAGCCGTACAAGTTCTTGATGTTTATTAATCAGTAAACTTTCTAAAGACTCTGGGGTAATTTGTAAAATGCCTTGAGGAGATTTCAAAAGTTGTTTTTTACGACTTTGAGAAACATCACCATGCCAATGATATACAGGAATATCTGCTTCTTTGAGTAAATAATTTAGACGTTCAAATTGGTCATTTATTAATGCTTTAATAGGACCAATGTACAAAGCTCCAATAGTCTGAGAAGGATTTTCATATAATTGGGTAATAACTGGTAAAAAAGCTGCTTCTGTTTTACCAGCTGCTGTCCCCGCAGCTACTAACAAGTGAGCATCTGTGTTGAAAATTACTTCGCAAGCAGCTATTTGAGCTGGACGTAATTCTGTCCAATTATGGTTGTAAATATATTCTTGGATAAAAGGTGCAAGACGAGAGAAAGTTGTCATTCGATGTTGGATTTTTGATGAACCTCAACTATAGATTTGCTGGTCATTATAACTTACGAATTATTGAAATAATTGGGATATTCGCACATGCATAAAGGCTATATCAACATCTCTTTGAATGGCTTGATGGTAACGCATTTCTGATGTGTTCCCCTCTTCTGCTGGTTGTAATAAACTATGTGCTGTTTGTAATAGCTCATTAGCAGCATTTAAAGTTATGGGTTCTTTTGCACTCAATTCCTCATCTACCTGAGCAATAAATTGAGACATAGGACGGAGCCAGCTAAACCACTCATGTCCGAGAACAAGTCGCAAAAACTCTCCATTTGAGGGTATGCGTCCATGTAATTGTTCGTAAGTAGTGCGTTCGTATTCTAATAAAGCTTTGTGGAGGCGTAGTAACTGTATACGTACTTCTTTGAGACGTTGGACTGTGGATTCTAAAGATGAGTCGCTAGCAGACATGGGACACTAATGATGATAGTAAACACTTTTCTTATCTTAATGGAGTGAGAGTAGGACGTGCTTTTAAATCTCACATTGATTGAATCAGGTTTGGGATTTGGCTCATATCTTCAAAAACAAAGTGCGCTCCAGCTTGTTGAAGCTTTTCAGCATTCATTAACTCAGCATAACCGCCCACTATCATACCAGCAGACACACCACCCCGTACACCGATGGGTGTATCTTCAATTACTAAACATCGTGAGGGTTGAGCATTCATTTTTTCAGCTGCATATAGATACACATCAGGGAATGGTTTTCCTCTCTCCACCTCAGTGACGCTAAATAACTTTCCTTGAAAATAGGGCAAGATTCCTGTTATTCCTAGAGTAGTTTCCATCTTTTCGCGATCGCTACTTGATGCTACACAATAGGGTAAACTCAATCTATCCAAAGTTTGTCTAATTCCCCGCACGGGTTTTAGCTGCTGCTGTAATGCTAGTTTTGTCCGTTGTCGATAGTTGCTCACAAAGTCCGATGGTGGTTTTTCTCCCAGCATGGTTTCTATCATTTTTAAACACTGTTGCATGGAGTTACCAACAAACTGCTCAAACATATCTTCTAGGGTGAGTGAAAGTCCTAAATCATTGAGCATTTCGGCAAATACTGCGTTGGTAATGCGTTCGCTATCTACCAATACTCCATCACAATCGAAGATGATAAGATCGAAATGAGTAGTACCCATGCTGTTATTGATCCTATTTTGAGAAAGTAGGCAAGGAAAGTCAAAGTTCTGTTAATAATTATTCGCGATCGCATGACAGATTTGCAAATTCGCGTTTTCCTTAATAGAGTTGTTGATAATTACCATAACTATAATCCTAATTTTTCCCGGATAGTCTCTTCTTTATCCCGAAAACCCACCATTACGGCTTTCTCTTCTTTAGTAAATAAGGGACGTTTCAGTAACATTGCATCTTCAGCAAAGGCTTTTATCCATTGTTCGTCTGTCCAATTTTTCTTCTCTTCACCCAATGCACGGTAAGATTGACCAGAGGTATTTCGCATTGGTTTAGCACTCAAGTATTCTACCCAGGTTTGAATTTGTGCGTAACTGGGAGGATTTTCTTTGGTGTTAATAAATTCATAGTCAACATGATTGTCTTTTAACCACTGGAAAGCTTTTTTGCAAGTTCCGCAATTAGGTATGCCGTAGACTTGAATGGACATATATCATTCCTATAATAATTCAACATCAGGTATAGCAGTTATGCATTTTCTCATGATTTAATGAGTATTACTACATGCAACAGAAAGTTTTTTTACTAACAATAAGAATAGGAAGCCCTACTTCTTGCAAAAATCGGAGTTATGAGTATCAAAAATTTTACAAATGATATTATGAAGGGAATCTTAGAAGCAACATTACCATATCTTTCTCTATATTGATTAAGGTCAATTGCTTGATAGCCACGATACACCATAGGTAATCCTTTTTAACTAAATATTGTTATACTCAATTTCAGGGTACTCATGTTTGATTTATTACCATCTGTACTGAATCGTGATATTCCTCCCGAACCACTACGTAATCGCATTTCACTAAAAGGCTAAATAACCCTAAACTATTTAATATCTCCTCCCATCAAAATTATCCGTGTCTCCCAAGTCGAAAGATAAACCCCTCCCTCTCCTACCGGGATTAAAAACCTTACTCTCCTACCAAAAAGCATGGTTGCGTGGGGATATACTTGCAGGCATTACCGTCGCTGCTTACTTAATTCCTCAATGCATGGCTTATGGTGAGCTAGCAGGGGTGCAACCTGTGACAGGATTATGGGCAATTCTGCCCCCAATGATAATTTACACCCTATTTGGCTCATCTCCCCAGCTATCCGTAGGGCCAGAATCAACCACAGCAGTGATGACAGCAGTGGCTATTTCACCCCTGATCACTGAAAACGGTTCTAATTACCCCAGTCTTGCTTCTCTGTTAGCCTTGATGGTAGGCATTGTTTGCATTATCGGCTACATTACCAGACTGGGTTTTCTCGCAGATTTGCTATCCAAACCAATTCTAATTGGTTATATGGCTGGGGTAGCAGTAATAATGATGACGGGGCAGTTAGGTAAAATAAGTGGGATGAAGATTGAGGCAAATGCTGCCTTTGGGCAAGTCGGTGAATTTTTCAGCAAGTTACCAGAAATACACCAACCAACCCTAATTTTAGCCATCTCTGTATTAGTATTTCTATTCGCTATTCAGCGTCGTTTTCCTAATGCACCTGGTCCCCTTTTAGCAGTATTATTAGCAACGGCAGCAGTAGCCATATTCAAGTTGGATGGGCGAGGGGTAGCTGTAGTAGGAGCAATTCCTGCTGGTTTACCTCATTTTTCTCCACCTCAAATATCCCTTGGAGATGCTGGTAAACTCATAGCTTCGGCAATTGGGATTTCAGTTGTCGGCTATTCTGATAATGTACTGACAGCAAGGGTTTTTGCTACTCGTCATCGTTATAACATTGATGCCAACCAGGAATTATTAGCTCTGGGTATGTCCAATCTGGGAAATGGATTTATGCAAGGGTTTCCCGTCAGTAGTAGCGGCAGCCGCAGTGTAATTGGTGACTCTTTAGGTAGCAGGACTCAAGTATTTTCCCTGATTGGCTTGGTGGTGGTGGTGTGCGTACTGTTATTTCTGCGACCTTTATTGGCATTATTCCCGAAAGCAGCACTAGGAGCAATTGTGATTTATGCTGCTACTAAATTGATTGAAATACCGCAATTTATCAGACTAGGGAAATTTCGTCGTAGTGAGTTTTTCCTGGCTATAATCACCACACTGGGAGTACTAATCACGGATCTCTTAGTTGGTGTGGGGGTGGCTCTGGCTCTATCTGTAATTGATTTATTTGCACGGGTAGCACGTCCCCATGATGCGGTTTTGGGGAAAGTCCCCAATTTACCAGGATTGCATGATATTGAAGACTGGGAAGGAGCAACAACTATCCCCGGATTGGTAATTTATCGTTATGATGCTCCTCTATGCTTTGCCAATGTGGAGGATTTCAAGCGACGAGCCTTAGAAGCCATTGAAGCGGAAGTAACCCCAGTGGAGTGGTTTGTTTTGAATACAGAAGCAATTGTTGAAGTTGATATTACTGCAATTGATACCTTGATAGAATTACAAAATGAATTAGCTGAGAGAGGAATTACCTTGGGAATGGCACGGGTAAAACAGGATTTATATGCACAGTTGAGGCGTTCGGGATTGTTAGAACAAATTGGCACTGACAATATTTATCCTACCTTACCTACGGTGATTGCTGGATTTGAAAATCGCGCTCTCAACTCTTAGGTGAATTGTATATAAAAACACTCCAATCATTCCAAGGTTCATCATTTGATAGAATAACTCTCTCAACACCCATGATGTGTCTTTTACAGCGTTTTTCCATTTATTTGAAAAGCTTATGTGGTAACTCTTTCACAATCCAAAGTCTAAAATCTAAAATCCAAAATGGTATGAGATTATGACCCAACCTTTGTCCAAGTTATTAACCTTCGATGAATTTATAGAATGGTATCCCAAGGATAGTAAACGCTACGAACTGCATAAAGGAGTAATAGTTGATATGCCTCCACCATCTGGCGCTCATGAAGATGTTGTTGGTTTTTTGACACGAAAATTAGGGGTTGAAATTGATCGGCTAAATCTTCCCTTTAATATCCCCAAAACAGGTTTTGTTAGAACTCCCAGTGCTGATTCGGGCTATTTACCCGATGTATTGGTAGTAAACCAGGACAATTTAAAAAACGAACCTCTGTGGAAAAAAGAATCAACTGTTACTCAGCCCGAATCTGTACCGTTGGTAATTGAAGTTGTTTCGACTAACTGGCGGGACGACTACCACAAAAAATATGCTGATTATGAAGAAATGGGAATTCCCGAATATTGGATTACTGACTATGCTGCATGGGGTGCGCGTAAGTTTCTCGGCAATCCCAAACAGCCTACTATTTTCGTCTGTGAATTAGTGGATGGGGAGTATCAAATGACTCCATTTCAAGGGAATAACCCAATTGTATCTCCTACTTTTCCCCAATTAAATCTCACCGCGCAACAAATTTTTGACTCAGTTTGCTAGATTCAGAATAAGTTTTTTCCTCAACAAGTACTCTCTTATCCTTGCCAACCAAGCATTTTAAATGGCTAATGCTGTTGGTACTGCCCCTGCGGGAATAATCTCTGCATTTTTTTGTACTGTTAAATTAAAGTCAAAACAAACACTCAGTAAAAACAATTAAAGGATTGATGAAGTCTCCTGATGTGCTTCGCAATCCGTGTTGATATATTTGAGTAGAAAAATTTTGAGTAATTAGGGTCTGCTGAATAACTGAAAAATGTTGATTTATCAATGCTTTGAGGCTATTTTATTGGGAAAGAAGTGCAAGGAAATTAGGATTTTAGGTTTAAAATCCTTGTATCTGTTATTTTTTTCTGGCAAAAAGAATATAAATAAAGAGGCTGTAACTACTCCCCACTCCCTACTCCCTACTCCCTACCCTCACCAAAAGACTTTTTCAGCAAGCCCTAATTAAATAATATTCAGCTTCGCTGATTAGCAACTTATAAACATTCTGGGGAAATTCCCATCATCTGCTTCTGTGTTTATGGTAAAATTTCGTCACCATTCTGACGTTTTACAACTAAAATTCAACATAAGCAGAATCCCAATAATTATATTTAAGTAATCAAATGAATTTGGGACAACCATTAGGTTCAGTCATACAAGGTTCCCTCACTGGTGGACTAGAAGTAAGATTACACCCAGATATTTCCGTAGAAGATATGCGGGTGGGTAAATTTTTAGTCGTACAGGGTATGCGATCGCGTTTTTTCTGTATGCTGACTGATGTAGCATTAGGAACTGCCAATCAACGAATTATAGCTAATCCCCCCGACTGGGAGGATAGTTTTTTACGGGAAATCCTGGCGGGAAGTGGTATTTATGGTACTGTCAATTTAGCTCCCATGTTAATGTTTACACCAGAATCCCACGAAGAATCCCCAGAGAACAATAATGGGAAATCTGGGAAACAATCCTCCGGTTTAGCATCCTTTGAGGCTCAAACTAGTACTACTATGGAATTGTTACCAGTGAAGACAATTCCCACCCATTTTAGCCAAGTTTATGAAGCCGCAGAGGAAGATTTTCGCCGGGTGTTTGGTTGGGAAGATGATCCCATCCGCAAAAATTTCTCCATTGGTAAACCTTTGGATATGGATGTTCCAGTTTGTTTGGATTTAAATCGGTTTGTAGAACGCAGTAATGGGGTTTTTGGGAAGTCAGGAACGGGGAAATCTTTCTTAACTCGGTTACTTCTAGCTGGAACCATCCGTAAACAGGCGGCGGTAAATTTAATTTTTGATATGCATTCTGAATATGGTTGGGAAGCAGTATCAGAAGGTAAACAATTTAGTACTGTTAAAGGATTAAAGCAATTATTTCCTGACAAAGTAGAAGTATATACCCTCGACCCCGCTTCTACAAAACGGCGAGGAGTTCCCCACGCTCAAGAACTATATCTGAGTTACGACCAAATTGAAGTGGAAGATATTAAGTTATGTTGCCGAGAATTGGGACTTTCGGACGCGAGTATAGATAACGCCAATATTCTTTATGCTGAGTTTGGTAAATCTTGGATTCTCCAACTCATTAACATGAGTAATGAGGAGATTAAAATGTTTTGTGAAGAGAAACGGGGACACCAAGGTTCAATTACCGCCTTGCAGCGTAAACTTCTACGCATGGAAAACCTAAAATATATGCGCGCTGCTTGCCCTCATAATTATGTTAACCACATGTTGCGATCGCTAGAAGCTGGGAAGAATATAGTGGTAGAATTTGGCTCCCAGTCTGATATGCTTTCCTATATGTTGGTGACAAATATGATTACCAGGCGGATTCACCAGCATTATGTCCATAAAGCCGAAAAATTTCTACAGACCAAAAATCCCAGTGATCGCCCCACCCAATTAATGATTACCATTGAGGAAGCACACCGCTTTCTCGACTCTAGTGTGGTTCAAAGTACTATCTTCGGCACCATCGCCAGAGAAATGAGGAAATATTTCGTTACCCTACTAGTGGTCGATCAACGTCCATCGGGAATAGATAATGAAGTTATGTCTCAAGTTGGTACTCGCGTTACCGCCTTGCTGAATGATGAGAAAGATATTGAGGCCATTTTTACCGGGGTGTCTGGTGGAAGTGCATTGCGATCGGTATTAGCGAAATTAGACTCCAAGCAACAAGCTTTAATTTTAGGACATGCCGTCCCCATGCCAGTGGTGGTGCGTACCCGTCCCTACGATACAGTATTTTATGAAGAAATTGGCGATCCAGTTTGGACAGAAAAGTCAGATGCAGAGGTTTTAGCTGCCGCTGAATTGGCAAAAGCAGATTTGGGATTTTAAACATCCTCTTAATTATCTCTGATTTTTCCACAAACTCAATATTTATTGATAGTTAGTGTCTAATAGGTTTTTAAAAACTATTAGCTGTTACAAAATAGCTTAATTTGATGATTTTGACGATGAGCGATCGCTCATTTTTTTTGTTGTGATAGTTCGAGTATTTCAATAATCAAAAGGTATCACTTATGATTATTGGCTACTTGTCGCACTATCTCAATATCTAACTTAAGAGCCTCTGCTATTTGTTCTACACTCAACCCTAACTTTAACAAAGGAGGGATATTTTCTAGCTGTGTTTCTTCCTTAACCCTC
>NZ_FYBH01000399.1 GCF_900185595.1 Calothrix rhizosoleniae SC01 | reverse complement strand
TGGGTAAATATCAAAATGCGATCGCAGATTTCAACCAATCCCTCAGACTGAATTTTCAAGATGCCATTGTTTACCGCAACCGAGGTAAAGCACGTTCCCATTTGGGGGATAGTCAAGGAGCAATGGCAGATTTTAACCAAGCTTTACAAATCCAACCAGAAGATGGGCTAACATATATTGCCAGGGGAAATGCTTATCGGATCATGGGGGAGCACCTCAAGGCAATTAATGACTATAATCAAGCACTGCAAAAAAATCCTGATGATCCCCAAGCCTACTATAATCGAGCTATGGCTTACACTTGCTTGGAAGAAATGCAACTTGCTTGTGCTGATTATCAAAAGGCAGCCAGTATATTTTGCGAACAGGAAGACTGGGATAATTACCAGTTTGTGATGGATAGTTTGCAGAAAATCAATATATCTAACCCATATAGGAGCAAAGCCACCTCTCAGCTATTGCGTCAGCGTCTATTGAGATTGGTGGGAGGATATTGGGAAATTGCTGAACGTTTGATTGAACAAGCAAAATATGACTATCCTGGCATGGCAGAATCATGGTATGTGGAAAAGGTTATCAGAGATTTAGAACGCGATCGAGGATTGTGATTATTATTACGAGTATAGAGAGCGGTTCACAAGTAATAATCTTCACTCCCTCACTCCCTCACTCTCAGGAATCAACTCTAAGTCCTTAACAGCTCCTTCTTTGCCTAAAACTTTTGCTTTTTGCTTATTGGTAGAAAATAACACAGCACCTGCATTCCCAGAACGGATCCGCAAGCTTTTTTTTGCTGTCCATGTTTTCCGTGCTCCTTTATTAAGGGTTCCCTGAAAAACTTTTTTACCATCTGCTATTACTCTCAACCAAGATTTACCTTGAAGTTCCAAAGTAACTTTAACTTGTTTCGGAGTAGGTGATGGTGTGGCAGATGGAGTAGTGGATGGTGTTACAGATGGAGTGGGTGAAGCCTGTGTTATTGGTATAGATACTGAAGGAGAGGGAACTGGCTGCTGCGGCTTTTTTTGGACTTTGCTTATTTGCTTAGAATTAGTACTCTGACTAATAGTCTCAACCTTTTTACTAGAATTCAGTATATAAAATAATACTATGCTGGCAAAAACTACTAGGACTATATATGGGAAAAAAATAGGTATGTATATATTAGTTTTTGGTTCGACTTCAGGAGTCACCTCTTTTAATTCAGGTGGATCGGAAATTTGAATAAATTGTTCCGCTAAGGAGCTACCATTCAAACCTAAAGCATCTCCATAACGAAGAATAAATCCCTGTACGAAAATAGGTTCTGGCAAATCTTCAAATCTGCCTTCCTCTAAAGCCTGTAATAGGGCTGGTCTAATCAGGGTTTTCATGGCCATTTCTTCTATAGAAAAGGACTGCTCCTTTCTAGCTTGGATTAATTTATCTACTATTTCTTGTAATTGCTCGTGTTGAGCTTTATGCAACGCCTTCACGATATTCTCCTACACATAAATAAAGTTTGTTTTTTTTAATTGACTGAGACAATATATTGATATATATGTATTATTTATAACTTATTCTCTTTATGGCTCAAAGGTGTGTTGATAATTAATAACTACTAGTTTAGTACTAAATAACTTGTCAAATTACAAAATTATATTCGCATATACGAATAGTTGAATGGAGGACAATACACTGCGACTTTCCATCGGATTTCCCCTCAAAATTTTTATGGGGTTAGGCATAGCCACAGCAATTGTTTACTTGGCTGTGTGTATATTTATTTTTTTTAACCAAACTCGATTCCTTTTTTTCCCATCTCAAAATATTGAAACTACCCCCAAGTCTTTTTATATCCATTATGAAGATGTTTGGTTGCCGATAAAAATAGGTACAAATAAATTTGAATATGTACATGGGTGGTGGATGCCTGCCAAAAAGCCAGAAGCTAAGGTTTTATTATATTTACATGGTAATGCACTAAATGTGGGCGCTAATGTTGCTCATGCCCATCGTTTCCATAAATTAGGATTTTCTGTATTACTAATTGACTATCGAGGTTATGGTCGTAGTCAAGGTTCCTTTCCTAATGAAGTACAGGTGTATGAAGATGCTGCGGTAGCTTGGAAACACTTAGTGCAGCAAAAGAGGATTGCACCTAGTCAAATTGTAATTTATGGTCATTCTCTTGGAGGTGGAGTGGCTATTGATTTGGCAGTAAAAAACCCTGATGCGGCTGGATTAATTGTGGAATCTTCTTTTACCTCTGTTAGAGATGTGATATTCCATCGGAACAGTTTTGGCATGTTTCCCGTCGAGTTAATTCTAACCCAACGGTTTGAATCAATTAAAAAAGTACCATTATTGCAAGTACCAGTTTTATTTATTCATGGTACTGCTGATACTACCATTCCTTCTTTTATGAGCCAGAAGTTATACAATGCTGCCCCTAAATCAAAACAATTGCTCCTAGTACCAGAAGCAGGACACAATAATGTCGCAGAAATTGCAAATTCTCAGTATATACGAGCAGTAAAGTCTTTTTTACAACAATTTTCTGCTTCACCGTTAAGTAATATACCAGAAATAGATAGTTACTAGAAATACCTCGTAGCTTTAAGCATCAAAACAGGTAATATAGCACTACGCAATTATGTTAGGACATTATTGAAGGCTCAAACCTATGAGCGCCATTTGCTTTATACCGGGAAACCTGTCCAATGCAGTGGCTCACTTATTACTTATTACTTATTACTTATTACTTATTACTTTTGCGTAGCGCTATAAATCTATATACCAATCCCATTCGATTGATATTCCTTTGGGATAAATAGCCATATTTACTTGTAAATATTGGTTAAAATTAATAATTAAATTTAAATATATAGCACTACCAAAGCAGGTTAGGGCATTTCGAATGCTGAGACTTATGAGCAGTAAACTTATTACTTATTACTTATTACTTATTACTTATTACTTATTACTTGCGCGTAGCGCTATATTTTGATGAATTGCCAGGTAAAAATTGATATTTGCAAAATATAAATATTGATACTTAAATATCCGGAAATCTCCGCTAGCAGTAGAAGAAATTACACAGATAAAAAAATACTTGTTGTCTTATACCCTTAACCGAAAATGACTATGACATCAGTTTACTCACTCTCCATTCCTGGTAATTCCACTATTGAAGTTTCTAAAGATGAATTGCGATCGCTGCTCAGAGAAACTGAAGCTGAACTACATCGTAGTCAAGCATATCGTCGGGCTTTAGTCAACTTACAAAACTTACTGGGTGAATCTTCCGAACAAGCTAAAGTGTTGTTTAAAGTTGTTAGTAGAGAAGCTATTAGTTTGGTGGTTAGACAATTTGCTCTTTACTCTCACAAAGTGAAAGATTGTCATTTAGATGTAGAAAGAACTAAGGATATTACTGATAATAACTCTGACAACAATCAGGAATTAAATGGGGGCTTAACATCTGTAAACATAGATTCTCAAGTGTCTACCGAGAATCTAAGGGTACAAGATGCTTCAGTAAAGTCTCAAGTACAGAATTATTCACCTGAGAATGTTATTTGTCAGGATGCAAAGCCCAAAACAAAACTGAATTTATTCAAATGGAATCAGAAAACTTCTGCGGCGGAAGCCAAACAAATAACTGCTCAAAAACGCTTAGAAAGCTTAAATAAAATCGGACAGCAACTACGACAGACAAGAGAATCTCAAGGTCTTTCACTCAGCCAACTTAGTGCTTATACTCATATTCCTATGTATCATATGGAATCTATAGAAAAAGGCTATGTCAAATCATTACCAGATGATGTTTTTGTCCGTGGTTTTATTCGGGTGATGGGAAATCATTTAGGAATTGATGGTGATAGTCTGGCTAAGTCTTTACCTAGTAGTGAAAGGAATGAAGTGATTTTACCACCAACTTATCAGCCTGAAAAATCCCTATCATCTAGACAGTTGAGATTGGAACTGAGTCCCATGCATTTGTATATGGGTTACACAGCTTTAGTTGCAGGTGCTGTAGGTGGTTTATCCTTGATGTCTGGACAATCAACCGCTGAAAATAAAGTATTTAGCGATCAGGTGACACCATCCACCCAATCCTTTTCTAATTCATTCCGACATCAGGAAGCAAGTGCTAAACCAGGCATACAATCGAATAATGGGAGTGTGAGTGTGGGAATTGATATTGCACCACCGGAAGCACTGTGACCAAGTCCCTAGCCCTTGCGGGGCGACCTCCCAACCTAGGTCAATTTAGACCGCTTCGTAGCATGGGTCACTACAACAATCTCCATGATAGAACTCGAACAGTCGCCAGGGACAAAACTTTAATTACTGAGATTAAAGGATACAGTCCGTGTCGGGCAAGGATGAGTGAAATCAAGGGGATGTAAATCTACAATCACATCAACAAAATTGTGGGATCTTAATTTTGATATGGAAAATATTTCTCAATGGGTAGGCATTGATGTGAGTAAAGCCACTCTAGATGTTTATATCCGTCCAATGGGTAAAGCCATGAAAATAGCAAACACAGAAATGGAAATATCAACAACAACGGGTAGCGATCGCTCGTGCTTTAGTCAGTCAACCCAAAATTTTACTTGCTGATGAACCTACAGCTGCTTTGGATAGTAAAACTGGTAGAGATGTGGTGAATTTAATGCAAAAGTTAGCCAAGGATCAGCATTGTACCATTTTGCTAGTCACCCATGATAACCGGATTCTAGACATTGCAGATCGCATTATTTCTCTGGAAGATGGCAAATTAACCAATGCACCTGTAATGGCTAAAACTAACCATAATTAAACAAAATAGTCCTCAGGCTAAAGCCTGAGGCTTAATCCCCAAGATTATCCTATGTGGGTAGTGCTAAACAAGTAATGGATGTGACCATTCTTGACCGTTTAGGAAGATGCACAAGTTGGATCCGTTTTCTTCTAGACCTACTTCATCACCGCATTGCAGAAAGTCCACCCCGATGTGGGTGAGCGATCGCTTGGTTACTTGACCGAAAAAGAAAAGCATACAAACCCCCAAATTTATGATGCTGTGGGTCAATTAAGTGAGGGGTCAAACACATCGCCATTTATAGTTTCCTAACCGCCATTTCTCACAAATTACAAAGGTTGCCAAAAGTGAAGGAAGCAATTTCGCCATTTGATTTTTTGATTTCTCTCGCGAGCTACTATAACCCCTCTTTCCACACTCACCACACTCCGCACCCTGCAAGACTTCTGAGACTTATGGGTAATGAATAGCTTCTGAAGGGGGATTTGGGGGGATTGAAATTAAACCGTCACAAAATCACCAGCCGTGAGAGTCGTGGTATCCACGCCAGTCAAAGTCGCCAGGATTTCACTGCTCGCAGTGACGATTATATCGTTACCGGAGAAGCTCAGATCCCCAAAGGACAAGCCGTCAGCCAGACCAATCAAATCTTCTCCTTGCCAGAAGCCGATAATGGTATCGTGGCCCTCTCCTTCGGCAAAAACGAAGGTATCACTCCTGGTGCCGCCAATGAGGGTATCATCGCCAATGCCGCCAATGAGGGTATCATTGCCAGTACCGCCAATGAGGGTATCATCGCCAGTGCTACCAACGAGGAGATCATTGCCGCTGCTACCAACGAGGAGATCATTGCCGGCACCGCCAGTGAGGGTATCATTGCCGTTACGACCGAGAATCAAGTCATCTCCTCCAGTGCCAGTAAGGTTGTCGGCATTTAAGGTGCCGATAATAGTTGCAAATACCCCTGAGTAGGCTTCCCTGGTAGCTTCGACAAAGGCTAATTCACTCTCTACCTGCCCGAGGCGATGTTCTAATTGCCAGGTTCCTCCTTTTTGAGCATTGCCCACTCGGTTTGGGGATGCGGCAATATTGGCACCTGTGAGTTGATGCAGTTTGTCAATGAATTCTGCTCCTGCATCCCCCGCAGCGACGTTACAGCCATATAGATAGATGGATGTGCTTTGCCAGGTTGAAATTAGCTCGGCGTATTGGTCTAGGGTATCTAAAGTTAGTTGGCTATTGCCCAGTTCCAGACCGCCTGGAGTACCGTGGGAAACGATATGAACTTGGCTGTTGGGGTGCTGGTGCAGATGTTCGGTAATTTGGGCGATGCCGTCTCGATTAGGGTCGAGTAGCACTGCTTCGATGCCGGGAACTACGCCCGCCTGGAGGCTAGGGTAGTCTTCGACCTTGGCATCGATGAAGACATAAGTTTTGGAACTATAATTATTAAAGTTTGTCATTAGTTTTTCCTCCAATTTAATTGAGGATAAGTAGTTGGACAGAATTAATTACACAATATCCTTGCGGATGGAGCGGAGCGGAATAGCGCTAATGCAAGGGTTTGGGATTGCTTCACTTCGTTCGCAATGATGGCAAATATTTTTGTCCACCGACTTATAGCCTTCCCATTTGATTTGTAACCTTAGAGGTTGTTTAAAAAGTCATATTACATACCCGAGATATCTGAGATCCCCCTAAATCCCCCTTGAAAAAGGGGAATTTTGCCCCCCTTTGTAAGGGGGTTGGGGGGAT
>NZ_FYBH01000224.1 GCF_900185595.1 Calothrix rhizosoleniae SC01 | reverse complement strand
CTTATCTGGCTCTAATTGTTATAAAAAACATATCCCTGTTGTAGAAATGGCAAGGGTTATGCTTCAGAGCCTAACCATTTGTAGATAGTTGTTTGAACAAGCTGTAAACCTTTTTGCAAGAGTTAATGTTCGATAAAGCTCTATTTTTTCTGGGGGAGGGTAGGGTTACAATACCTTTTCTCAAATCATCCATTGCTTGCTCTTTCTTTACCATGCTTGTACAATCACGGTTTTTATTAAGGGCATAAATTATACTAAATCATTAAATATTTTTACTGTTACTTGCATTTAATGAGAAAGGTTTAAACGTATATTATTAATGAAAAATTTCTGTATAGTTAAGTGACAATATGGCTTTTATGCTTATAGCGCTAGGCGCAAGTAATTCGTAGGGTGGGCACTGCCCACCTTACACTCACCCACAACCAGATTTTAAATTTTAAGCGGTTTCCAACGATGGGCTAGGAAAATGAGATTTCAATACCTCAAGCCAGCTAGCAATGCGCTCATCAGTTTTATCGCTCTCATTCACTTCATCTATGGGTAGTCCGACAAATTTACTGTCACGCACAGCAAAAGAATATTCGTAAGTATAACCTTCGGTAGGAAAATCACCTACTAAAGTTGCACCTAATTTTTGAAATTGGTCATATAACGTTCCTAAGGCACTAACAAATTGTTCCCCATGAGTTACACAGTCTCCTGCACCAAACAATGCAATAGTTTTACCAGTAAAATCCGGTTTTTCTATTGCCATATCAAACAGAGGATCGCGCCAATCATTTTGTACCTCACCAGAACCCCAGGTAGAACAGCCAAAGAGTAAATAATCATATTCCAGCATCTCATCAACGCTAGTAAAATCGTCCTCCATGCTGTAAATATCGCATAGTTCTTCACCAAAATGCTCATGTAGTCTCACAGCAATTCCTTCAGTTATACCGGAAGTACTACCATAAAAAATAGCCATTTTTGCCATAGTTAAAGTTCCTCTTAATTTGAGTGATCGACTTTTTTGCAACGCATAAATGAGGATTTTTACTGGCAGAGATTCTCCTTGAATCTGATAGAGCAAGGTCAGGAAGATAATTAAATCTGTTCCCTATTCCCAAACACCTAACTGTCCAACATCTACGGAGTGAAGCGAAGATAAATAATCTCAATTCTTGCCTTCATCTGACCTATTAAGTCAGGATATTATTACAAATTAGACTGAGATTTTTAGCGATGTTGTAACAGGAATGACAAGGGTTTGCAAAACTTTCATTTGCTAATTATTGTTATGGCATCATACTGTATCCCATAGGTATTTTTTTGTATTTAAGTACTAACAATATCTTTTTGTATTACATTTAATGGTTGCGAACGTAAAAAATTTGATATTTGTTGACTAACTATTTCCGGATAAAAATAATGGAAAAAGTGACCTCCTTGAGGACATTTCCAGAGTATATCTTCTGACTTTAACCATTTTTCCCAGTTATGGAGTTCGAGAGAGCCTAAAATCATATCAATTTGCCCGCCACATATCATTAATGGCATAGGAGCTCCCCCTGTCGGCAATTGCTCTATTTGCAACAATGAATGCATCAAGGGTATATTTTCTAAATCTTGATAAAATTTATCCATTAAATTGTTTCCATGACAAGGAAACCTATCTCTAAATATGTGATGAAGTGTATTTGATAGAGCCTCTCCTTGATTTTGAGTATATATTTGACGTTGTTGATAATAATTGACGTGCCAAGTTTTTGCTGGTTGGGCGGCAACTGAAAGTAAGGTCAAAGACTTGACAAACTGGGGGTATTGACGAGCGAAAATTAAAGCAATAGTACCTCCAATACCATGACCGATTAAATTAACAGGAGATTTTCTATTTTTGAGATAACTATGTAGTAGTTCTACAGCCGTATCCATACAAGCAGATTCATCGAGAGACTGAACATATTCCCATACTGAAACCTTTGTATGTCTAAATAACTTCTTGAGCAGAGGCATATGTAAACATCTCAAATAAGGACTACCACTAGCCCAGACAATATCACCATATATAGACATACAAGCTACCTCAGAACAAATTGACTGCTACCTAACAAAGATTCGCAATATACGCATTACCCCTGACAATGGCATAATCCATATTCATTAAGCAAAATACTGTCAAGTAAAACTGCTTAATGAGGATTAATTGCAATAAGCATTAATTGAATAGTAATTAGATTAAAAATAAAAAAAAGTTTAAATCTGACAAATAGTATTTTGGATAATGAGTAATTAGTGACAAATTTGATTATTTTTATAATTTTTAGGGTGGGCAATGCCCACCTTACCTTTATTGAAAAGGTGCAAGATATGTGTAGATTTCCCGGCGTTCTAGTTAAATTTTTAACTCCTGCAAAGCCAAACGAATTTGCTCTATGCGTCTACGATTGACTCCTAAATCTGATTCTCCCACACGAGATGCTGAACGTACATGAATTACATTTTCATCAGTAGGAAAATAAAACTCTATGTCATCAATAAACTTGAAGATCCGGCTCTTAGAAAGAGCATGAATGTAATTATCTGTCTGCTCTATAACTGCTGTGCGAGGAACAACGGTGAGAACTTTGAGTAAAGCTTGTTGTGCAATATCGTGGTCTACATGATAAGTGATGGGATCAATGGCATGTTTGCGATTGCCATCTTGACTAACAACACAGTTGTTAGAAGCAGGGCAAGGACTAAGATGACCGTTACTTACTCCCAAACTAGTAGCAGCAGCCCAGCTAGGAGTAGACAATATTAAACTACCAGTTAAGGTGAGGAAGATTACAAGGGCAAAAATCTTGTAGATTCTCTGTATCAAAGCTTTTAGGAAAGGGGGCACGATTTAGTTACTCCTCTTTATGTTGCATAGTACTAGAGTTTAGACTAGTTCCCGGTTAATTGGGATAACTAAGTGGCGGAATAAACATCCCACTTTGGCAAAAATCGGATGATCTTTCCTGATTGCAAGGAACGAAGCAATGACACTTGAAGTTTTATTATTTTACTGAAGAATAAAAACTGGGATGCACTCAGTGGCGAATGTGTTGAATGATATGATTATAATTCTCATCACTGAGGTGAATGGGTTGTTATACCAATTGGAAAAATGACAAATCAATATCAACATCAGTATGCAAACATTGCCAAATATTATGACTTATGGGTGACTTCAGGCTATTACGATTATGAGATCATGGCAAAGGCAGCCCACTCGATTTTAGGTGATAAATCTCAAATTCTGGAGTTAGGTGTAGGAACTGGACTACTAGTAGAAAAATACCTTGAGATTGACGCTAACTGTAAATTTACAGGAATCGACTTTGCTCCATCCATGTTGGAAATTGCCCATCAACGCTTGGGAGAGGGCGTTAAATTGATTGAAGCTGATGCAGTCACAATGGATTTAAATACGACATTTGATGCCGCAATATCCAATGGAGGAGTTTGGGGAATTCTTGACTTGGGAGATAGATGGGAATTTGGAGGTCATATTCCTGGTCTAGAAGCTAACCGTAAGGGATTGAGTAACCTGGCTCGTCACTTACAAGGCGGTGGATTATTATTGCTACATCTGCAAAAGCCTCACAAAAACTATGACAAATCTCTACCCGGAGATATTGTGTATTCTCAACATATGGAAGAGGTAGAAGACACTGAAGATTTCCATACTCTACTGAAGAGTTACTGTTTCAAGAAAGATGGAGAAGTTCTTGCTCAGGAGCAGATACTCATTACCTGCTTTAAACCAGATATTTCCCAGGAACTCTTAACTGAAGCAGGCTTTGAGTTGCAGGGTAGGAGTGATGGAGAGCATTTTGTAGTCTATAAAACACGGGAATAATCTAGTGACTTCTACAATTCAGCAAACTAGTGCTTCTGAACAGTTAAGTTTATGCCATCAACTGCTAGTGACTGTTTTTCATCAGGAACTTAACTTGTTTGGGATGCAAATACCTGATAGCTATGATCCATTCTCAGTCTATATGCAAATTATCGACCTGGAAGCCATTGTGGGAACTTATCGGATTGTTCTTCCCAATGCTACTGTGGGATTGCCAATAGAAGAGGTTGGATTCGATCTAAGCCAATTTGCTCCACATAAGATTTGTGAAATGTCACGTCTTGTCTTGCTCAAAGAGAAACGAGGTAAAATTCCCTTCAATAAAATTGTTGATTCGGCTCGTAAGGTTGCAGCCCAGAATAATGCTTCTATTCTAGTAGCTGCAATACTTCCACAGAATGTGACCTTATTTAAAAGGTATGGCTTTTCCCAGGTAGGACAACCACTTCATGATCACTCGGTGGAGTCTGGCGGTGGGGAAGAATCAGTCGTCGTTCCCATGCAGATTCCTGTTTGACTGGGCTTAAGTTCAATTCAGCGAGCATTGCAGTTTAGGCGTTGCTGAATTAGGGTATAAAGCGTCAAAATTACCCTTGTTTTTCTGGCATTGCATAATTGCGGGATGATTTTGTCAGAGAGGATAAACCATCATCTCTGTGTCAGCCTCAATCATCCCAGTATATGGCGTTCCCCCAAGCTGCGCTAACAGCAATGCCTTTTTTTAGATATAGCACTACGCGTATACGTTAAGACATTATTGAAGCATCAAACCTATGAGCAGTCAGAGGCAGGGAGCAGGGAGCAGGGAGCAGGGAGCAGGGGAGAAACCCCATACATGCATCAACCTATCCCACTATTCTAATAAATGCTTATTTGCTTAAGTAAAATGTTCCTGAAAAGCTTGATTCTCGTTTTTATCTTTAACAATATTTTGGCTTTTCAGCAAAAACACTATTAGTGGGATAGGTTCATGCAGAGAGCAGCGATGTCTTGAGGAACCCCTTCAGGTCGCGCCAGTTGCTTTATGCCGGGAAACTCGTCTACCGCAATGGCTCATTTGTTACTTATTACTTATTACTTGAGCTTAGCGCTAAATTCTATAAATTCTATTTTGAGGAGAATTTGGGTATCTCAGCTGATTGTGTGTATTTTTGTGATCTAAATCTATAAATTATCTGAAAAAGTACCAGGTAAATCCCAGGGTAATGGGAGGATATCGTGTCTTGAAAATCACAAAACTTGCGCTAATATATCATTGCATAAATTGCGATCGCCAATGAAAAAATATTTTATCAGTCGTCTACTAATTTCTATTCCTACCCTACTTGCCATTAGCTTAGTTATATTTACCATTTTGGCCTTAGCACCGGGAGACCCCATGGGAGAATTTGCCCTAAATCCTTCCATTACTGCGGAAGTTAGGGAAAATATCAGAAAATCATTTGGATTAGATCAACCCATATATATCCGTTATTTCAAATGGATCATAGCCTTTGTCCAGGGAGATATGGGTTATTCTTTCACTAGCCGCAGTGCTGTAAGTACATTGATTCTCCAGCGTC
This sequence comes from Calothrix rhizosoleniae SC01, assembly GCF_900185595.1. GTDB lineage: Bacteria > Cyanobacteriota > Cyanobacteriia > Cyanobacteriales > Nostocaceae > Calothrix_A > Calothrix_A rhizosoleniae. The sequence continues at coordinate 11,297 of NZ_FYBH01000224.1, read as the reverse complement.
TCCCCACAACATTATGGGTGGTTGGCTCTGCCTATATTATTGGTTCGGTACTAGCTGTACCTTTAGGGGTAGCCTCCGCACTCAAACGCAATTCAAATTTTGATCGCGTTTTGACAACAATGGTGTTTTTAGGCTTTTCTTTACCGACTTTCTTTACTGGGTTACTACTGATTATTCTCTTTAGTGTGCAGTTAAAATGGCTACCTTTTATTTATAACAGTACCTTACAGGTAACTGATTGGCAGAGTTTTTTGCAGCAAGTGAGGCAGTCAATTATGCCTGTAGCTGTTTTAGCAGTTTGGCAAACAGCAATGTTAATGCGCTTTGTCCGTTCGGAAGTGCTGGAAAATCTACATCAAGACTATGTACGTACTGCTTATGCCAAGGGATTACCTAAGTCTTTGGTTATTGCTCGTCATGTGTTAAGAAATGCTTTAATCCCCGTAGTTACACTGGTAGCATTAGATATTCCCAACGTATTTACAGGAGCATTAGTCACAGAAAAAGTCTTTCGCGTTCCTGGGATAGGTGCCCTACTGATTGAATCGATTTCTCGCAACGATACCCCAGTGGTAATGTCAATTACCTTTATCTATGCAATTTTGATTGTTGTTTTTAATTTAGTTGCAGATATCCTCTATGGTTTCTTAGATCCCCGAGTTAAGTATTAGGAGTGATGGAGGTAAGGAAGGAGAGAATTACCAATTGTCAACCATTTTTTACATAATTTACATTCACGCGATCGCCAAATCAAATGTCAACACAATCTGATTTTTCCATTTCTTTACCAACAAGTTCCACGAACAATGCATGGCGCAAGTTTCGCCGTAACCGCCAAGCTATGTTGGGTGCTGTCATATTGCTTGTGATTATCTTGAGTGTTGTCCTCGGACCATTGATCTATAGCACTCCCATTAACAAAATAGACTTCGCCCAGTCTACCCTTCCCCCAAATTGGCAACATCCCTTTGGTACAAATGATTTGGGTCAAGATATTTTAGCCAGATTGTTATATGGAGGACGTATATCTCTGGCTGTAGGGGTGTTTTCCATGTTGGTAGCAATATTCCTAGGGATCCTAATTGGGGCAGTTTCTGGGTTTTATGGCGGCTTTTTAGACGCAGCTTTGATGCGCTTCACTGATTTGTGCTTGGCTTTACCGCGACTACCATTACTGCTATTGATTATCTTTCTATTCCGCGATCCGATTAAAGCGATCGCAGGGGCAGAATTAGGTATATTTGTACTGATAGTCTTGATAATTGGTGGGCTTAATTGGATGTCTGTGGCGAGGTTAGTTAGAGCCGGTTTCTTGACTGTGCGGGAAATGGAATTTGTCACCGCCGCCCGTGCTTTGGGTGCGACTCCTTGGCGGCTGATTTGGGTACACATTCTCCCCAATGTAATTAGTCCAGTGCTGGTGGCTGGTACCTTGTCTGTGAGTACGGCGATTATTACAGAATCTACTTTGAGCTTTTTTGGTTTGGGCTTTCCCCCAGATGTACCTACTTGGGGACGTATGCTTTATGATGGGCAAAATTTTCTGGAGTTTGCCCCTTATATGGTGCTTTTTCCAGGTATGGCAATTTTTCTCACGGTGTTGAGTATTAATTATATTGGGGATGGGTTACGGGATGCTTTAGATCCGAGATTGTCTTAGGAAGAACCCAGGAATTATTTTACTGCTGGGGAAATTTAATCAGCATGGTGGCTGAAAATTAATCTATTCTTAAACTTACAGGAATACCATAACCAAAGGCATTCTGAAAATATAGTTTTGTTTCAATCATGGATAGGATGTAGAAAAAAGGCTGATGAATATTAAACGTAGAAATTTTTTACTATTCATGGCAGGAAGTGCAGGAGCATTAACCCTCTCTTCTTCGGGTGGGTGCAATAGCAACAGTGCCAATCAGTCTATTATATCCTCTGGCAAATCATTATTTGCTTTTGAGCCCATTAAGGGAACAATCCCTCTGAACACAATGGGTTTATCGCCAGAAGACCAGAAACAGCAATACAGCGAGTATGAAATTGTCGATGATTTAGTCTTGCCAAAGGGTTATAAGTATCAGGTAATTGCAGCATGGGGCGATCCCGTGGGAGATTCTCGCTTTGGTTACAATAACGACTATTTATCTTTTGTCCCTAGCGATGAAAACCAAGGATACCTCTCGGTTAATTTTGAATATATCAGTGCTATTCCCTGGATGCAAACCTATGAAAAAGTCATAGGAACCCCACTACCCTTTGATGAGGTCAAAGCATTACTCAAGGGAAAAAATGCAGTGAATGCTTTTGCATTACCCAATGACAACCCTTTGAAAAACACGATTAGTCAAATTTGTCAAGCCGCTTTTATAGATCAGGGATTGGGGGTAATATCCGTCCGCCGAACTAGTAGTGGTAAATGGGAGCGTACCAATTCCCCAGCAGATAGAAGGATTACAGGTATTTCTGGTTTATTAGATGGACGTTATTTACAAGCCACAGGACCAGCAGTTGCAGTATTTCGCAAAAAAACAGGTCAGGGATATATAGATAAATTGAACGATCGCATTATTGGTACCTTTGGCAATTGTGCTGGTGGAACCACTCCTTGGGGTACAGTCCTGAGTGCAGAGGAAAATTTTCAGGCTCAAGTTGTGGAACCAGTTTATGCTGATGGTACGTCATTTGATCCGAGTAAATTACCCTTTGTTTTGGATAAAAAGGCTTTGTTTGGACAAGGTAATGTATTTGGATTAGCTGGGAACAAATATGGTTGGATTGTAGAAGTTGATCCGGCTAATTCCCAGGATTATGGTACTAAACACACTTGGTTGGGACGTTATCGTCATGAAGCTGTAGGTATCAGGGTAGAGTCTGGTAAACCCCTGGCTTTTTATTCTGGATGCGATCGCCGGGGCGGGCATATTTATAAATTTATCAGTAGCGATCGCGTCAAAAATCCCCAAAATAAAGCTAATTCTCAACTACTGCAAAAGGGAATGCTCTATGCTGCCAAGTTTAACCCAGATGGTACAGGCAGTTGGATTCCATTAAAAGCTGATACCGCCGTTAATCCTGACCTTCCCAGCCAAGTTATAGGTAATCTTATGCGCTTACCTAAAGGACCACCAGCACCTCAACTATCCTTATTTCCCGATGTCCCAGATCCCGTTGAAGGTGGGAACTTAGAAGTAACTCAAGACAAGGAAATAGCCCAGTATAAAAACAAGTATAAACAATTAGGGGATCTTTACATCGGTAATTCAGAAGAAAAGCAAGGTGCAATTTTAATCGATGCCCATTACGCAGCCAATGCCGCCGGTGCAACTTGTACTGCCCGTCCAGAAGATACAGAAGTTGCCCCCAATGGAGATTTATATATCAGCTTTACATCTGGCTTTCCTAGTAAGGATGGTGGCCCAGATATAGCTATATTTAAAGGACCGAGAGGGGAAGTACCCTATGAATATGGTTGGATAATGCAGTTAACAGAAGATAATAACGACCCTGGTGCTTTGACTTTTAAATGGCAAATGTTAGCCACCGGCGGAGAACCAGCAGTTGGTGGTCTTGGTTTTGCTAATCCAGACAACTTGTTAATTAATAGCCAAGGTCATGTATGGATGGTTACGGATATATCCACCAGCAAAATGAACAAATCCCTGACCAATCGGACTGCAAGCCAAGGAAAATCAACTCCCTTTTCCCACGTATTTGGTAATAATGCCATTTGGTTTATTCCTACAAGTGGAGATAGTGCCAGTCAAGCCTTTTTATTTGCTACCGGACCGATGGAATGTGAAATCACCGGGCCTTGTTTTACCCCTGATGAGCAAACAATGTTTGTTGCCATCCAGCATCCTGGAGAAGCTAACGGTATACGCAGAAATAATAAATCGGAAATTCGGGAAATTATGATTAACACCACCACCGGAGAAGAATTTTTGCAAAAACGTCAAGTGCCCATTGGATCTAACTGGCCCAGCAAAAACCCTGATACCTCGCCAAAACCAGCCATTGTCGCTATAACTTTCTAATAAAGAATATGGAGATAAATCAGCGATCTGTCAAAAAATTAGATGTAATTTCCCAGATAAACATATGCGACTATTGCAACTATATGATAATATTTGTCAATAAACTATAATAATTTTGTAGATAAGTAAAATAGTGTAAAAAAATTAAAGTATGTAAATAAAAGTAAAATTTCCCAAAAAGCTTTTTCCTTCTGCCTCTTGCCTTTCGGGTTACGCCACTTGCTTTATGCCGGGAAACCTGTTCACCGCAATGGCTTACCTCCTGCCTTTTTATTTATTCATGGGAACACCAATAACCAACCAGTAACAAAAATTGATGCCGACTACCCTGCCATCTCCATCCATCCCATCAGCAAAATTAAGGCAACAGGTATTTATTCGTCGTGAAGTAATGCCAACACATCATGATATTTTATGGCGTATTGACCATGGGGCAGTGCGGACTCAAACTAGGAATGAAGATGGTGTAGCAATTACTTTAGGTTACTGGGGAGTTGGTGATTTAATTGGTTATCCTCTATCTAAAATAAAGCCTTATCAAATTGAATGTTTGACAGATATAAAAGTTACAGTAAGTAGATCGGCGTAAAAAATTATCGTTTGGATAAGGCAGGGGGCAGGGAGCAGGGAGCAGGGGGAACAAGGATTTTAGGCTTATTTACTTTTCTTCACATAGTTTGGTTTTATTGTGCCGACTTACTTATTACCACTAGAATTGTGGCATAAAAATATTAACGGATTATTAAACCATATACAGCAATCAGAAGAACTATTAAACATTATTCATCACCAGCCAGTGTCTCTCCGTTTGTGGAAATTTTTACTGTGGTTGAGTGAAAAGTTTGGTATTCAAGTAGAAAAAGGGAAATTAATAGATTTATGGGTAACTCATCAGGAACTGGCAGAAGTATTAAATACAACTAGAGTGACCATAACCCGTATATTGAAAGAGTTTGAGACGGAAGGGAAAATTATACGTTCCAAAAAAGCTATTATTTTGCGCTTACCCAACCAATTAATAGAATAATTGCAATGGATAATATTCTCTTAACCTTGGTATATATTTGTATATAGAAAATCTTAAGATTTTCAGTAGTGAAAGTATAGTAAATAAAGTAGTGATTACCGTGGAAAAATAGACTATAAATTTTCCATAAAACTCTCTGGTATGTCCTTTGTCAACCACCAATAATTCTGGTAGAATTTATTTGGGACTCGTGGGTAATTTTTCTGAATACAAGATAGACGGTAAATGCTACCATGAAAAATATATTTGGTGTGAGTGAGAATCCAATAATGAGTAAGTTATTTTTGAATGCTCTGAAAATGAGCCCCGTGGCACTAGCTGCCACCTTTAGTGTTGCTAACTCCGCGATCGCAGGAGAAGTGACTTCTGTATCCCAACTGACTCAGGAGTCTTCCCAAGAAATGGGTCAAGTGACTTCTGTATCTCAGTTTTCTGACGTACAGCCTACAGACTGGGCATTCCAAGCATTGCAGTCTTTAGTTGAACGTTACGGTTGTATTGCTGGTTATCCCAATGGTACATATCGCGGAAATCGCGCCTTAACCCGTTATGAATTTGCTGCTGGTTTAAATGCTTGTTTGGATCGGGTTAACGAACTGATCGCTACAGCTACCGCAGATCTAGTTACTAAAGAAGACCTAGCAACCTTACAACGTCTACAAGAAGAATTTTCTGCTGAATTAGCAACCTTACGTGGTCGAGTAGATTCCTTAGAAGCACGTACTGCTGAATTGGAAGCCAACCAATTTTCCACCACCACCAAATTAAAAGGGGAAGCAATTTTTGCTTTGTCTAGTGCATTTGGTGACCAGGCGGCAGATACCGATAATGATGATGACAATAATCCTGACTTACAAGACAATGTCACCTTCTCCAACCGGTTACGTCTAAGATTATTAACTAGCTTCACTGGTACAGACCAATTAGAAACTCGTTTGAACGCAGCAAATATCACTCAATTCAGAGGTGGTGTAACTGGTACAAACATGACCCGTCTGGGCTTTGATTCTAATAATGGTAATAATGTTGAGCTTGACAAACTCAACTATGCCTTTAACGCAACTGATGCAGTCCGCGTCAAAGTAGAAGCTATTGGTGCCAGAGTTTCTAACAATATCAACGTCTTTAACCCCCTGTTTAAGAGCAGTAGTTCTGGTGCTATTTCCCGTTTTGGACGCTTTAGTTCTATATACCGTGCCAATAGTGGTAGTGACAGTTCAGGTTTGACTGTTAGCTTTAACCCCAAAGGTAGATTTAGCTTTGATGCTGCTTATGTAGTTCCCAATGCATCAGATCCTTCTGATGGTAACGGTGCTTTCAACGGTTCCAATACTGCTTTAGCTCAGCTTTCATTTAAGCCCAGTAAGCAAATAGGTCTTGGTCTGGTTTACTCTCGTGTTTTTCAGACTGGTTCTGATGTTAACCTGACAGGTAGTATCGGTAGTGGATTTGCCGCTGATCCATTTGGCGATGTCGCAACCACATCCAATAACTATGGTGTTCAGGCTTCCTTCCAACCCAGTGATCAGATTGTTATCAGTGGTTGGGCTGGTTTAACCAACGCTACAGCTGAATCTGGTGCTAATGAAGGTGCTGATGCCGATATCTTCTACTGGTCTGCAAACGTAGGTATTAAAGACTTTGGTGCAGAAGGTAATGTGTTGGGTTTAATTGTTGGTCAATCACCTAAAGTTACCGATAGTGATATAGCTGCTCGTGAAGATAGTGACACTTCATTCCACCTAGAAGGTCTTTACAAAATGAAGCTTACTGACAATATCGCCGTTACTCCCGGTTTGATGGTAATCTTCAACCCCGAGCACAACAATGATAATGACACCATTTATGTAGGTACCATTCGTACCACCTTCAAGTTCTAAAAGCGATAAGTTTTTAGACTTAATAGATTAATTGAAACAACCCGTCCCATGTGACGGGTTTTTTATTGGTTATGGTATAGTATCGCCTGTCTTTTCCATGGGATATATTTGGCGATCGCTACTCCAACCCCACCATACACAACCACAGTGACATTGGTAAAATTCTTGCCATTTACGGCGATAATCTACTGTCATCACAGGTGAGGTGCGATTAATCCATACTTCCGCAGCTTCTAAGCTACTGGATTTGCACTGAGGACAACAAAATTCTTGAGCATGGATTGCTTTTTGTGTCCATTGTGGGGGTACAAGTGAAAAAGGTTTCATGATGGGCTCACAATCATGGTTTTGGAACTGAGTAATATAGAATTAGTATAATCCCCAACAATCTACCAAAGTTGAAGGCTAATAGCTAATAGCTAATATGGAGCCAAAAGTTGAGATTCGCCGCTTATTTGATATCATGCCAGCTTCTGGGCGCATGACTACCAAGATAGTCAGTAAACCAGAGCAAGGGAAGGTTATAGATGTAACTTTTCCTTTACCTTGGAATCAAGAACGACCAATATATATTAATTTTGACTTGTGGCATCGTCTTGGTAAACCACAACGAGACTTGTTATTACTGCGGATGGTGAGTTGGTTAACAGGGGTGAAGTGGTTTAAGCCTGATATTTATCAAGGGGTAACTTTAGCAGGACTTTTGGCTGTATTACTGGAGTTTTCCCAATCAGATGCAGTGGGTGTAGCTGTGGCTGGGGGATTAACTGCGATCGCTATTAATCGCATATGGCGTACAAACCATTCCCAAGAATCCGAGTTAAATGCGGATAAAGCGGCAATTAGAGTGGCATTACGACGGGGTTATTCAGAGGTAGAAGCCGCACAACATCTATTAACAGCCATTGAAGCCGTAGCCAAAATTGAAAAGCGTTCTGGCTTAAGTTTTACTGAATTAATTCGTTGTCAAAACCTACGAGCGATCGCTGGCTTGTCAGCAGTGAGTGGAGGAGTGAGGGAGTGAAGGAGAGAAGGAGTGAGGGAGAGAAGGAGGGAAAGAGAGAAAGAATTAAATACTCCTAACCAACAACTATCAACTATCAACTCCTTATAGGCAATGATAAAGTTTATACTCGTAGCCGTCGATGGCTGGTAAAGGCTGGGTGTCAAGGGTACATTGTGGTAAAGATAGAGGAACTGGAGCGCGAAAGTTAACTAGCCATAAGTCTACAGGGCGTGGTGCTAGGTTTAAGGTATGTTCTAGGGAAGTAATAGATGTGTGGGGATTTTGCTTTTGATGAGCTAAGAGAAATAAGGGATTTAAACTTGAGTTTGTCAGTTTAAATTCCCTTGCAACCCCCATCATTTCCCCAATTTGAACATGGGTTTTCTGGCTGGTGGCAATTAGTACGGGTTGATTAGAAGTATTTGTCACCAGTTGTACTAAGGAATCTGGTCGGTAATATTTTTGATATCCTAAATTATTAACTACTGTAATTACACTCAATAATCCCATCAACCAAATTAGTGCTACCACCTGTTTACCACCTATTCCCCATCTTTGCATTTCTGCTGAGGAATTTTGCCAGTAGATTCCTAAACTTGCAGCTAATAATACAATCACAGCAGGGAAGTAAACGAAATTATAGCGAGCGCCCCTAGTCAAGTCAATCCCGAGAAAATAGGTAAAAATAAAGAATAAAGCGATCGCTAGGGCAATTAAACCCATGAGTACCAAGGTGATTAAATGGGTTTGTGGTTCCTGCAAGCGTACTTTTACACCTCGCCACAACAATGGTATTGCCCAAATAAAGAAAACAATCATTACAAAACCAGAAGCAATTACTACCCATAGTTGTGATGATTCTACAGGTAGTAAGGAAATCATAGTAATCCACCCAGCTAAAGCTTGAAAAATTGGATTCAACCAAGCTAATCCAGATTTATCACCCTGAATCCATTCTGTTAATTGATTCCCATAAGAATTTTGGAAAAAAACTGGTAGCCAAACTAAACCAGCTACAAGAGTACCCACAGCAACAATATAAATTTGTCTCCAAGGGGATTTCAAAAAGAGAAAAGCGTCTCCTTGCCTCCCCCTGCTCCCTGCTCCCTGCCCCCTTGCCTCTTTCTTCCCTTGCCAATACTGTCGCCCAGCCAGAAATATTAATACTCCACCTGAGGTAAACAGGGTAAGCACAAAAAAGTAATGGGAAGCAATACCCAAAGCATTGATTGATACCCAGCAGAGAGTTAACCACATGGGTAACTTAGTTTTGGTTTGAATATGGTCTATTGCCATCAATAAACAACTAAATGAACCAACTACCCACAAAATCACTAAAGTATAATGACGAGCTTCTTGGGCGAGAAAAATACTGAAAGGAGAAACCGCCATCATTGCAGCAGCGATGTGACTTACCACAAGGGAACGAAAAGCGATCCAACTGAAACCATAGATAGCTGGTATGGATAACGCACCCAAAACAGCAGCAAGCGATCGCGCCCCCCGTAAAGATACTAATCCCTGTTGTGTCGAAAATAACTTTAGCCACCAATGGCAGAGGACAAAATAAACTGGTGGATGGTTGCTTTCCGTAAGTAAATGGGAGAATACATCGGCAATACCAGCAGTTGCTCGTGGCTGTAGCGGTTGTAACAGAGTATCGACTGCGATCGCTTTGTTTAAGGGTACATTTAAAAAACTATTACCCAAGCTAAATACTAGGGTGGAAAACTCATCTGTCCACGGAGGTTTGCCCGTTAAATTAATTAAACGCAATGCCAAAGCAATAATGAACCAGACTACTAACACCAAGAAAATTCTGGACTTTGAGTTTTCCTTCACTCCTTCACTCCTTCACTCCGGGCGGGGAAACCCCGCCCCTACTTCACCTGGGTAACTCGCCAACTGAGTTTGAGATTTACCCAGAAATTCCAAATAGTTGCAACTGCGATCGCAATTAAATTAGCAATATAACGATTGGCTAAAATCAGATTAAATACCACATTCAACACCACAACATTCAAAACCAATCCAGCCAAACAAATCAGATTAAACTTGACGAATCGTTTAAAACGCTGTTTCCATGCCCGTTGCTGTGCAGACACATCAGCAAATGTCCAAGCATCATTCCATAAAAAATTATTGAAAATCGCCACTTCCCCAGCAATAATTTTACTGCGAGTTAGAGGCAAAGCCAGGGTAGTTGGGTCGCTGAGGAAATAAAGTACCGCCATATCTACAAATACTCCACTCAATCCCACCACTCCAAACCGCAGAAATCTACCAATCGGAAAACCCATACTTTGACTAAATTTTTCTAATCTTCCCGTAGACAAACGCAAACGTAGCAAATGATGAATATAATCCACATATTGTTTCCAAGTTACCTTACTCGCTCCTTGTTTGCGTTCACAGAACACATAACCAACTTCAGCAATTTTTCCCACATTACCTCGCCCAACAACCTCCAGCAAAATTTTATACCCCACTGGATTAAGGGTTGTACCTGCCACACAGGAACGACGCACCATAAAATACCCACTCATGGGATCAGAAACCCTACCTAGGATTTCTGGTAAAATAATTAACCCCAATAACTGGGCACCACGGGATAAAAAACGTCTCATAAAGCTCCAGCTACTTACCCCACCACCATCCACATGACGGCTAGCAACTACTAAATCAGCATTTTTTTTCATAGCCTCTAGCATTCGCAAAATTATATGGGGCGGATGCTGCAAATCACCATCAATTACTCCTAAAATATCACCTCTTGCCATTTGCCATCCTCTAATCACCGCCGAAGATAGTCCTCGTTCCGATTGGCGACGCATTACTTGTAGTTGAGGATATTTTGGCATCAGTGATTGTGCTAGTTTCCAAGTATCATCTGGACTGTCATCATCGACAACAATCAGTTCGTATTCTCCGGGGATGGAATCATCGAATATTTGAGTTAGGATTTTGATAATACTTTGGATATTTTCACTTTCTTGATAAGTAGGAATTATTAAAGATAAAAGGAGAGCAGTTTTACAAGTATCTTGAGGAATTGCTAATGAGCCGGTAGGCACTGATAAAAGAGAATTGGTATTGTCGATCATACTCATGTAGATATTATTGAGATTTTGATCATTTGGATTTAACAGTTTTGCGTCATTCCTCATAATATGAGAAGTAAAAATTACTGTACATCGATTACACCTTGATGGTAGAGACGTACAATAAATAGGAATTGTTTATTCAAGTAGAGCTTAATAGGCATTGAGTTTTTTCTTAGGAGACTTCATTGGTCAAATAATTTTGGATTTTGGATTGACCCCATTTCTAAAGTCAGAGGCTTGAAGTAATGACTG
>NZ_FYBH01000416.1 GCF_900185595.1 Calothrix rhizosoleniae SC01 | reverse complement strand
AAATTAATTAATTAATTTAATCTTTGCTAAAACGGTCTTCTAAACTTGTCCAAGTTGCTGGTCCAACTATACCATCAACAACTAAGCCATGATCTTGTTGATACTGTTTAACAAGACCTTCGGTTTTATTACCAAAAATACTATCAACAACGAGTTTAGAACCGTAAACTTCATTGAGCATCATCTGTAGTGTTTTAACATCACTACCAGTGCTGCCATTTCTTATAGTTGTACGAGTTGAAGTTGCCATTATTTTGTCTCCTGAAATTCACTTCTTTGTTTCAACAATTTCAGTATCGTTGTTTCAACAATTTCAGTATCGTTGAACATGAAAGGAAAAACATTGGCAATTACGGACAAAGCCTATGGTAATTTCTAACCATTAGTCATTGCACTTTTCGGTAATTCTTACACCTTCCAAAAGAGTTCACAAATTACACCTCCCTTGGGTACAGATTCCCGACGAAATTTTCCCCCCAATCTTTTGGCTAATAAATGGCTATGCTTTGTACCTTGTTGTTCTCGTCCAGGCTTTAAACCACAACCATTATCCTGTACCTTCAGAATATAATTACCTTCACGTTCTTCCCCCATAATTACAATTCGAGTTACACCACGAGCGTGTTTACCTACATTACACAAAGCTTCCTCCAACCACAAACACAAGTCGCGTTTCATTTCCAAAGTTAAGGAAGGTTGGGTAATAGGTGCAAAATTCCGTACTTTGACTCGAATCGTGTGGAAGCAAGTCAGATTACGTTTGAGAGTTAGGGAATATACTTCATGAAGTAAATTATGCAAGGGAAGATTTAAGTCAATAGAGGTTCCTTCCCCCAAGCGAAGACAATTTTCAGAAGTAGGAGATTCTAAAGTTTCTAGGGAGCTTACTGATTTACTACTTGTACTATCTTTATCTGTAAGACTGTGCCCGACTGCGCGAATTTCGCTATTGAGTGAGTTTAAACGCTGTAAAAATTCTGTTTGAGATATCTGCTCGGTTTGCACATCTCTTTGCAATAGTGCTAGGGTTTGCAGTGGTCCATTATGAATTTGGGTAAAAGCTTGTTCCAAAGCCTTTTGGCGAATACTTTGCCGCTCTATGATTTGAGCATAGTACTGAAGACGTTCGGCATACAAGCTTTCCACCATTGATTGGAGACGATTATGCAAAAAAATCAGTGCAATTTGTGTCCCCATTACTGGTCCGAAGGAAATGAGTAAATCTAGTCCTCGTAGGGAGTATAGTTCTTCTGGGTTAAAAATGAAGTAGGTCAAAATAGGGCCAGCAACACCTATCCAGACGAGTATAGTCGCTTTCAGTAATCGTTGGGGACGCAAGGTTATCAACATAAACGTCATCAACATCAACGATACTGAGGATGTCGGTGGTAAATTATCTACAAGAGTAATGTTGGATGAGGTAAATGCCTTGAGAGAGTGGAACCAACCAGGCATCACAACAAACATTACACTCTGAAATAAACTCAGATTTATTACTTGTTGCAAACTCTCTGGTTTTGTATAAAGACGTATCAGTAATATTAAAGATGTAATTGCGAACAGGGGAGGATTAATTAGATGAAGTGGGTGGGTATGAAGTTGTAACCTGTGGATGATAGTGGCAATAGTTGTACCTACAACCGTCAAAATCAAAACAACTAGAACCATTTGACGCTTGAGTGTACTTTGGGGATCTAAAATGGCAGACATAATATCCTCAACCAGTAATTCAGTCTAGTAAACCTTTTTCCCGCGCACGGATTTGCGTTAATGCTCGCACGTTTTTTCCTGGTTCGGGATAAATTCCCAATGCATCCTGAATTTTTGACCAGTAGTGACGAATCATACGTTCTGACTTATACATTGATTGAGCGATCGCTTTATCTTGCAAACCTTCTTCAAAAGCAAGCCGCAGCACCTCCAGCCACTCGGGTTTTACTTCCAAATTGCTTTGTAAATCCTTAGTATGGGTAAGTCCTTGCATTGCCCATTCCATGCGAGTTAAAAATGTCTCTACAGTTTCGCTTTTGTCGGCGATTGTGAATCCACCTTGATGGGCATCAATTTCAGGTATGAGGCGAACTAATGCTTTGATGCTACTACTTTGCACCATCAAGTTAAGTTGGGGATAATCTTCCATTAACTGCTTGAGCAATCCCAATCCATGCTCTATTTGGGCTGGTGTCCCCGAATCATGGGGAATAGATAAATCAGCGATCGCTAAATCAAGGGAATGTAGAGCAACTTCAGTCAGAGCTTCTTGGGCGGTTCGAGCTGAGAATATTTGGGCATCTCGAAAGCGATCGCTTACCAAACTAATGGTTCCATTTAACAGTAAGCGATGGTCATCAACAATGAGAATTTTTGGTTGTTGAATATTCATCTTGAGTAAAATCAATTGCACCCTTTGTCCTGTTTAAACAGAACGCACGGGAGCATACCGCTACCCGAACACCTGTTGGGAGAGGAGCGTTAAATAACATTGAATAGATTACAGCATGGTGGCTTACAGTCACAAACTGCATTTTCTAAGTAATTACAATCAATAAAATGGGTATTGGTTAGACGGTAGGTATTAGCACTAGTGTTTCTTCCAGATTGTAACCACAACAGAAGCAAATACGAGGGTACAAGTTAGGGGAACCTCTGTATCAAAAAGCTTTGGAGATTTGTGAGTGACAGTTGGGTGTGAGTCATCCAAAAACTATGCAAGTCCATCACTTTAAACAAATGGGTGCGTTAGGCTTCGCTAACACACCCTACTAAACTGACACAGGGTCTACTCTTGGTTTAAAAGTTGTTCAAATCGGTCTTTTGTCCACATTTCCATTGGGTAAGCCACTGCAATAATTTCTGATAGTTTAATTAGCCAAACTGTTCGCTGGTAATCTTTATCATCATCATCTTCGTTGGGTATATAAAAATTTACTAGCTCCACATATTGACTGTCTAAATAAACCGGAATACCAAAAAAGCCTCCTTGAGATACTTGGATACTAACTTCCGTTCCTTGCTGCAGAGCCTCCTCAATACGTTGGTAGAGAATATTGGATTTAAGTTTTTTCTTTTTCATCAGAAAATGCTAACAGCAGGTAAATTGTGATGTAGAGATTATGATAGATGCCTTGAGAGCAGCTTTTCATATAGTAATTGTACTTATTGTACTTGCATACAAAGGTTTCAGCATTAAAAAATTATTGTCACGCACTTAATCAGCAACCTCCCCTACACCTTGTTTCTCTGTCACTTCATTGCTAATTTCCCCACAGCCTTGACGCACAGTTGAGCAATTAATTCCGTAGCTGTGGCTGCACTTTGTATTTGGGCAAAATTCAGGGTATTTGCTTGGATACGTCCTTTTTGTAACACTTTTTGAATTCCACCCTCACTCAACTTCATTCCTGCTTTCAGGAAATCAGTACCAGGATTTTGATGTCTGGGTGTTAAAGTACGGCTTCGCCGACACCAGAAGTGGCTGATGACGTGAAAAACATGACCCTTTCCCCAATCAAAGCTGACGGCTACCACCGGCGCATCATAACGCCGGAGTAAATCGTGACTTGATGCTTCAATGCGTACTTTATCTGGGTTGAGTATTTGAATGGGATGACTACTTCCCTCTAACCACCACTGGGGATCTGCCCCTAAAACTACCACATCTGACCACAGGGAGTTTAAACTAGCTTCAACAGAAATAACCTCATCTCCCGTAGCTCTATTAGTGTTGGTGACTGTGTTAGGAAAGGCTTTAGCAATAAAATAGCCAAGCGCCCAATCAGAACTTACCAACCACATACCATTTTCTACTTGCTGCGCCAAGTTGGTAATTAGCTGGCTATTATAACCACCAGAGCAATTCACAAAAGCGATTGCAGCTTTCAATTTTTTGGCATCGGGATTCATGGTATAAGGAATCTGCAAGCATTGCAGCACTTTTTCCACTTTGTCATAAGCACCAGAATACACGGCAATATCCTGCTTGCGAACCTGGTTGAGTATTGTTAAAGCTTCGGGATATTGTTCCTGAAATCGCTCTCTTACCGCCAAAGCTGCCACATTGTAAGCTGTTTGCATATTACTCATAATTATCGCCTCCTTGCCAACTTACTGACAGCATTCACGCATAATTGAGCAAAGTTAATTTTGTCATCATTTACACGTGCTTGTTGCAGGACTGTTTCTATGCCTTCATCTGTTAACTTCATCCCCGATCGCAAAAATTCCGTACAATGTTTTTGGTGACGTACTGTGGGGGTGTCGCTGCGTTTTGCCCAAAAGTGGCTAATTACATGGAATACATGACCTTTTCCCCAATTAAATCGCACTGCTACCACAGGAGCGTTGTAACGCAGTAATAAATCGTGACTCGCAGCTTCAACCTTGACTTTATCGGGGTTAACAACTTCAATAGGATGGCTCCCCCACAACCACCATTGGGGGTCTGCACCCAGCACTACAATATCTGACCACAGGCTATTGTGGAATGGTTCTACAGAAATAACTTCCTCATTTGAACTTTTACCATTCCAGCGCACGGTATTCGGGAAAGCCTTTTCAATTACTTTATCTAACGCCCAGCCAGAAGTGACTAACCACTTACCTTGTTTTACATAACTACCGATATATTTAACTAAATCTTGGTTATAGTTCCTAGAACAGTTAATAAATATCACCTGGGCTGATAATTTATGGGGATTAGGGTTAATAGTAGCGGGAATATTTAAACACTTTAAGACTTTTTCTGCTTGGTCAAAATCACCAGAGTAAACTGCAACATCTTTTTTAGTAATTTTGCTGAAGATATGTAAATATTCAGGATATTGTTCAGTAAATCTTTGTTTAACCGCAACAGCTGATAATTTATAAGCTTGTTCCATTATTCAATTTTAGATTTTGGATTTCCCCCCAAGGGGGGATACAGGGGGGGTTGAATTTTGGATTGAGGGAAAACCTGAACCCTGAACCCCAATGCAGAAAATGTGAGTCTTACCCAGAGGCGCAGAGAAGAGAGTGTGGGGAGCAGAGGGAGATATTATTTCTTTCACTCCTTCACTCTCTCACTCCTTCATTCCCTCACTCCTTCCCTCCTCTTACTTATCGTCCCTCACAGCTAAGGGTGTTTCCATGATTTCCATTAACAAGTCCAACCGGGACGGACGAGTTAACAGGGGAATCAAGTTAGGTAGGGAGTAGTAGTCCCCTGCAAAGGTAAAGGTATCTACCATCGCCTTTGTCTGCTTTAACTTCTGCTCGACGTAATCGCTACAATGTCCAACTTTAACAATGATGATGTTAGGAACTATACCCATATCATTTTGGTACTCCTGGTAGGAGTCATGGAAGTAGGGCTTACAGTTATCACCTTCGTCAGTCACAATGATGATTTGCTCTACTAGTTGCTTTTTGTAGCGCATCACTGACAAACTACAACCGATACTAGTACCACCGCCAGCTTGAATGTGTTGGAAAGCACGTTCCCAATCAGTCAATTCACTACCTTGTGCCTCTACTCGGTAAGGCATAGTATCAAAAGCATGGACAAACAAATCAGCTTCGGTAATACCGGAAATCATTGCTGCTAGGCGCTTACCAATTTCAATCGCCTTATCCATAGAACCAGACTTATCGATTAGTAAGGCAGTGGGTTTGCGAATTTTACCCCGCTTTTTCACTTGCTCGTTGGTAATCTGATCCAATTTGGCGACGGTTTCACTGTCTAACTGGCTCACATCAGCCGCGACTTGGGCTTTAAATGCAGAGACACGGTTACTCTGACTCGCTTCATCTAATTTCCCATTAATCAATTCCTTGACTTGTGGGTGCTCCATCGCTCCCCTGGCTTTTAAGGATTTGAGGTTATTAATTACCTCTTGTGGAGACATGGAGTTAATCAAAGCTACTAACACTGTGGGAGTTAATTGCTTAATTGCACCAATAGCAACGGTGTAAGGGATATTATGCTCCACAATCAAAGTGGCTTGCTCTGCGGAGGTTTCTGCTTTAGCCAGTTGCTTGAGCATAAAACCTAGACTATCTTCTGGGGGTGTATCCTTAAACAACACCGCATCCGCCCGCGCACTGGGTTTAACCCTC
>NZ_FYBH01000249.1 GCF_900185595.1 Calothrix rhizosoleniae SC01 | reverse complement strand
GCAAATGGGATTAATGTATTTTCATCATGAAGACTTGACCATACAGAATAATCACACTACAATGTAGTACATGATGATCAGATAATGAAAATCCAATAGCAATTAAAAATGTAACGCGATGTAAAAGAACAGGATTATGTTTATTATCAGTAATACCTCATCTCTGTTCTGTAATTAACCTTGTCAGTAATCATTGGCTAAAATTAGACCATTTCCGTACCCCAACAGCTTAGAGCCTACATACATAGTACGAGAGGAAAGGTACCGTTGCTTGAATGTAACGGGCGTGAAGCAAGGAAGGTGCAAAGAATCTGGGAGGTTGGCTTAAAAGTAGCTATCCTTGAAAGAGTGTGTAGCAACTCACCAGTGGAGTTTCTTCTAAGTGATGGATGCTTTTGCTCTAGCGACTTGTATGGAAGTGGTTTATTTATTGAGTAGTATAAAACTAGGGTTATAATGATTATAAAAATATATAAAAATATTATGATAATTATTAATTATTAATCCTGAAGCATAAACTATCAATTATTAGCTATAACTATTTAAACCAAATTATTTCCTGTAGAATTCTGATTAAAAAAAATTATGATAGCAACTCACTAGCAATTAAATATATAACTCTGAACCGTATGGAATTTGATTATTTCAGCAACAATGAAGATTCTACCATGAATAGAAATCGTCGCAACTTACTTGCTAGTGGTTGGCGACCTTTTCAGCGAGACTTTGATTTAGACTTTTTCTGGGAAATTCTCTGCAACGATACCCATGAATTCAATAAAAAAACTGTGGATTTATTGAGTTATTATGCTGATGCTTTAGGTAGAACTAATTATTCTTGGTGGTCAAACATTCTCAATGTTGCTTCTGATTATACACGTAGCGAATTTGAAAAATATTGGAACTACATTACTCCAGCTCCCTTGACTCCAGATTACCGTTACAAGGATATTTTAAGCACAGAAACACCAATTATTCAACTTGTAAGTCGTAATAGTATTCCCATTGATTACGTACTTAATAGGTTACAAGAAATTACTGTTTTAAGAGTCTTAGAAATTTTAGGTTGTCCTGATATTATTACCCAGTATTATGCTGAAAGTGACTTCTATTATCCAATAGATAAATTTATTAATTGGGAACGTATAGACGTCATCAATACTGTTCTTGCCTACTGGTCTAAATATGATATTTGGTTGCAGATTACCCCTTACGAACGAGGAAGAAGACAGTATACCTTGATGGCAATAGCTCTGAAACCACTTATTAATAAAGCTACTTATAATTTGGCTATGATGCTAAGTGGTTATAAAAGTCGTGTGGGTAAGGTTGATAGTCAATTTTCAATTAATAGTTTTCCTCGGGATATTCAAGAATTTAGCGATACAGTTCAGCAAACAATTCTGGATCAAAAGCAGCTAGCAGTTTTAGTACATGGAGAACCAGGTACAGGAAAAACTGCATGGACTCAAGCTGTAGCCAAAGAAATTCTTGTTCCTTTAGGTTTTGTCATTTTTATTTTGGATCATGATGCGATTACTAATTTTATCCCACCTACATATATAGAAAATATTTGTCTGATCATTAACGAAGCTGATAATTTAGCACAGGATCGCGCTAGTGAAGCAGCACAGAATAATAACCAAACCGAGCACATTTTGAGTTTATTAGATGGAACTGTTTATCAAAGTGTGATTGATGATGCGGGAATTCAGATTCAACAAAGATTGGTTGTATTAATGACTTGTAATACCACCGATCGACTAGATCCGGCTATGCTACGGAAAGGAAGGGTAGATTTAATTTATGAGTTCAACCATAAATTTGTCTAATCTGTGATCGCATCTTCATACTCTATACAAATTATGCTGGCTAAGAAACAATTTTGCAGCGATGCATAAGCACTCTTTCGCAATAATTTCTTGTTTCAAGCCCTCCGCAGTCGCTTATGAGGGAGACTCCCTTTCTGGGCGCTGCTCTCTACATTCATGTATAGGGTTTCTCCCCTGCTCCCTGCTCCCTACTCCCTGCTCCCTGCTCCCTGCTCCCTTGCCCCCTGCCTCTGACTGACTTTATTTTGCCACAGGTACAAAATCATACCCCGTCCTAGAACGAGATGGTTCTTTCCTCTCGATAGTAACTAATTGTACTTGGGCATTGCGATCGCCTGAAGGTAAAAACCTAATTGTTCCAGAGGCTCCCATAGTGGAAAAGTCGGTAGCAGCAAGAGCCCGTTGTACCCCTGTACGGTTAGGATTCTGTTCTAATGCAGCAATTAATGCCTTAGTTGCATCATAAGCAAGAGCCGTGCGCCAGTTAACATCAGCATTCCATAATTGGCGAGAGTCACGGGTAAATTTAGGATTGGTTTGGCTATCAATATGCCAGGGGATTGCTACCACCATCCCCTCTGCTGGTTTTTGCCCTACTTCCAAGGTTTTGATACTATATACATCATCTCCAGCCAGTAAGGGTAAGCGTTTATCGTTTGCCTGTACGACTTGTAAGGCTTTATCTAAGGTGCCTGTATTGGGTGCTAACATTAAAACCTCCGCACCTCTTTTTATTGCTTGTGCAACGCTTTTAGAAGCGCTAAAATCTGATTTGGATAAGTCAAATTCACTGACTACCTGTCCCCCTTCTAAAGAAACGGCAGAAACAAATTCTGATTTGAGAGATTTACTGTAGTCGCTTTGGGAATTAAAAAAAACAGCAGCTTTTTTTTGCTGTAATTTATTTGCCATATAGTTGCCTAGGGATCTAGCTGCCATGAAATCGCTGGGAATTGTGCGAAATATATAGGGACTCAAGTTGGAAATTTTGACGGAGGTACTGACTGGGGAAATTATGACTAATTTTCCATTGTTATAAATACTACTTGCAGCTAAGGTAACATCACTTGCATAGGGACCGACTACCCCCAATACCTGTGCATCTTTGACTAGATTGGTAGCAATTTTCTTGGCAGTTTCTGGATTATTCTTATCGTCAGCAATCCCTACCCGTAAAGGTATACCCTTAATTCCGCCTTGGGTATTAATTTCTTTTTGAGCTTGGGCAATACCCCGTAAAATTTCTAAGGAGCCATTGGGGTCAGTACCTAAAGGTACGGATGCAGCAATAGTATAATTTTTCTTATTACCAATGCGGGCATTGTTTAAAAATATGAGGGTTTCCGGATCATTGCGTTTACTTTGCAGTGCTGTTTCTAATTTAGATACAGCTTGTTGATAATCGCCCCGAGCTAATGCTTCTATTCCCTGAATTTTAGCATCAGATGCTTGTCCGGGAACCAGGGTAGTGCTGCCAAAACTAATGGGTTGCAAGTTAGAGGGTTGGGATTTTGCAGATGTCTGAGATATTTGTTCATCTGATGGGAATATTTTATCTTTCAACCAGAAAATACCACCACCTACTAACCCTAAAGTTACTAATAAAGCTAAAATTAAAACAGTAGTTTCTTTCCGTTGGGACATCAGTAATTGTGATATTTTTATCTATGTCTAAATTAAAGTATTAAAGATAATAGTTTGTAAATTAGACGGAATAAAGATATTAAAGCAACAGTAACTAATCCGGCTGCCACAGATATAATTAGTACTTGAGAAATACTTAAATTACCCCGTAGCAAGGGTACAAAAAAAATAATCCCACAAGTAATACCAGGAATAATTAATAAATCTAATTTTTCAATCCAGCGTCTAGTTTGAGCAAAAACTAATCCTCCGAGCACTACAGCTCCAATTACCAGAGTGGGCAGGGGAGATTGTAAAAGATTGTAAAGAGCGATCGCAATTAGTCCCCCTTCAAAGCCGCTAAATGCTGCTCCTGCTAACATTTCTACGGTGGAAAATGGAGCCACAAGAGATTGCTTCCTCACTGGTTTTTTAGGAGGAGGAGACTGGGCTGGTTGTGATGGTGGCTGTACTTGGGGTGGTGGATTAACAGAACTAGATGCTGGGGTTGAGGATGGGGATTTGAGGGCATTCCAAACTTCCCGTGCTGACTGGAAGCGTTGATTGGCAGCATTCAGCAACATTTTATCTAATACATCAGCCAATTTGGGGCTGACATTTGCTTGCGATCGCCATTGCCATTGGTTACTATAAGCATCGATTAATAAATTCATCTCTGTCACCCCCGTCAGTATACTGACAATTGTCACAGCCAAGGCGTATAAATCCGTGGAAGGAAATACTGTACTCCCAGACATCTGTTCTGGTGGGGCAAAGCCCATTGAGTATATTCCCGTAGAAGAAGATGCACCCGCAGCCGCATTTGCGACCTGTTTCACGGCACCAAAATCTAGCAAATAGAACTTGCCGTTGTTGTGACGCATAATATTAGAGGGTTTAATGTCTCGGTGGATAATACCCTTATCATGGACAAACTGAAGAACAGGAAGAATCGAGCCCAGTACTTCTAACGCCTCTGCTTCGGAAAACTTGCCCTTTTGCTGCAAAATCTCCTCTAGGGTCTGACCTTGAATATATTCTTGCACCAAATAAAAAAACTGGTCTTCCCCTGCTCCTTGTAAACCGGGGACAATCATGGGGAAAAAGGCGAATAAATCGGGAATCTGTTTGTGTTCGTGACCAATTTGTTCTAAAACTAACGCCTCTCGTTCAAATAAATCTTGTGCTAGTTGTAACTGAGTATTACTGAGATTACCAGCAGGCTGAAATTGTTTGACCACGCATTCACGCATAGTAGGAGTATAGCGATCGCTTGCCAAAAAAGCTGCTCCAAAGCCCCCTCTTCCGAGCAATTTTTGTGGGATGTAGCGCCCCACCAGAATCAATGGCATTCCACAGGTGGTACAAAATTTTTGTTGTACTGTTTTGAGAGTTGCTTTGTCATCTAGATCCGCAAAATAATTTTGGGGGCGAGGACAACCTGGGCGAGTGCAGTAAACTTCCATGATAGTCAGTAGTTTTGATAATTGACAGATTTGAAGAGTGGCAGAGTTACAGAAGTTCAAGAGAGTATGTTGATACAATCAGTACCAATCACATTCTTGATGCTTCACAGCATAACTTCTGTAACTCCGAAACATCGCAATTGGGGTTCCTACTCCTGCAATTAATTGACTATATTGACTATCAAGATAATTTTATCCTTCATCGGCATTAGACATTGCTGGGTCTAGAGTATTTGTCGTCGTCAATAAATTTTTTTGTGATGATTTTAACATACTTTCTTTTAATCCTGGTGTTGCAAACTGGGGTAAAATTTCTTGATTAAAAGCTTCTGCGGCTTTAGATCTGTAGCGATTAGGATTGTAAATTAGCCACAAAGTCCTTCGCACAATTACACCTTCAACAGAAGCCGAATGCAAGACACCCATTTGTAGTTCTTTAACAATGGCGCTATTAGAAACAAATGCTGCTCCTAAACCAGCTTGTACGGCATTTTTAATTGCTTCAATGGAATTCAACTCCATTTCAATTTTGAACCTTCTGGTATCAATATCCGCCTTAACCAATACATGATCGATTACCTTACGAATAGTTGACTGGGAATCTAAAGTGATGAATTGTAATTTATACAGGTCTTCCTTATGAATCTTTTCTAATTTGGCAAGGGGATGGAACACAGGCAAAATTAGTACTAATTCGTCCTCAGAGTAAGGAACCATTTCCAGAGATTCTGTCAATTCCGAGGGGACTTCACCGCCAATAATTGCCATATCCACCTGTCCATTGACCACACTCCAAGCAGTACGCCGAGTAGAATGGACATGCAATTGGACTGCAACATCTGGATATTTTTGTCGAAATAACCCAATCATTCGGGGTAACAGATAAGTGCCAGTAGTTTGGGAAGCACCGACAATTAAAGTACCTCCTTGGAGATTTTGTAAATCCTCCACTGCTCGACAGGTTTCTTGACAAAGACTGAGGATTTTTTCCCCATAATTCAGCAGCAGATGTCCCGCTTCTGTAAGTTGAGCGCGTCGTCCCCCGCGATCAAATAAAGGTACATTTAATTGCCGTTCCAGGTTTTGTACTTGTAAACTGACGGCGGGCTGAGATACGTATAAACTATCAGCAGCGCGTTTGAAGCTCCCTTCTACAGCGATTGCTTTGAGAATACGTAATTGATCTAAAGTGAAAGGAAGGTCAGACATAAGGCTCAACCTACATATATGAAAGGAGCAGTGTTAGCAACTAGCCAGAGTTTTGTCATGTTTTGATCGGGATTAATTTATGGCATCTTTAATTTGGAGGCTTTATCCAGAAAAATACAGTAGTACAACATTTTGACTAAAAGTCTCCTTTGAATACTTTGTGGTATTGATTGTACAGAGTTAAGTTTTCTTTAAATTACTTCACCTATGTATACGATTTTGCCATCTTGGTTGACCAATAGTCATTTTAAAATTTTGGGTTTACTGCTAGTATTTGCAATTGTCCATAGTGGTGGAGCAGCTTTACGTCCTTGGGCAGAGAAAAAAATTGGCAATAGACTATACCGAGTTTTCTTTGCTTTAGCTAGCTTACCTCTAGCTGTCATTTTAATTATTTACTTTTTTAATCACCGCTATGATGGAATCCAACTTTGGCAAGTGCAGGGCTTACCAGGGGTTAAGTTATTTGTGTGGGTTTTATCAGCAATTTCCTTTTTCTTTTTGTATCCGGCTACTTTCAATCTACTAGAAATTGCTGCCATTCAGAAACCTCAAGTCCATCTTTACGAAACTGGAATTATTCGCATTACCCGCCATCCCCAGATGGTAGGACAGGTCATTTGGTGTATTGCCCATACCCTATGGCTAGGTACTAGTTTTACTTTAGTAACATCTGTGGGCTTAGTATTACATCACTGGTTTGGAGTTTGGCATGGCGATCGCCGATTGAATTGGCGCTATGGTTCTGCCTTTGAACAAGTAAAACAACGTACCAGTGTCATGCCTTTTGTTGCCATTATCAATGGCAAACAATCTCTTCAATGGCAAGAGTTCTTCAAACCAGCCTATTTGGGAGTTATGATTTTTATTTTGCTTTTGTGGTGGTCTCACCCCCTACTAATGCAAGCAACTAGTCGGGTAAGATTGTAGTTTACAAATTCATGACTCTAGCAACATTTGATACCAAATTAAATTCTTTAGACTCACCAATCGCTGCCGAATCAATGTAGGATTAGATCAATTAGCTGTCAACAAGGGTGCGCTCAGTAGTTTTGAGTTTAATATTGGTGGTTTTTAGCCAATGGTTTTTGAAGAGGATTTAATCCCAACTGAGTCTTTGATTTCCTCTCCAGCAAAAACAGAAGTTGAGAATCCCCCAATTTGATTTTGGTGTCAACGATGGTCAACAGCCACAAATGGCATCAAAAAGTAAATATTGGTATATTCCTCATAACTTCAGAGAAATAAAAATTTTCCCTGACCACTACTTAGTAATTACCTGATAGCTAGTTAATATATGAAAACCTGATAATCTTAGAGGCATCATGGTGTTGTCGGTTAGTGAGCGGACATTTAATCAAGAAGTTTTAGAATCCCCTGTTCCTGTGTTGATCAATTTTGAAGCACCTTGGTGCGGCTTATGCCGTATAGTCAACCCCCTCCTATTGCAATTTCAAGCAGAATGCAATGAAGACATTAAATTAGTCAGAGTTAATGCTGATGAAAATTTTAAGTTGTCTAATGGTTATCAATTAAAATCCTTGCCAACCTTGATTTTGATAGAAAATGGAATTGTCAAACAGCGTTTAGAAGGATTTCGTGGCAGAGAAGATCTACGTCAGGCACTAAAACAAATTCAAAACAGCTATAAAAAACTCGCTAAAACTTACCAAGGCTCCAGTTTAGATTTAGGATGCCGTTCCGCGTAACCCAAACTGGGAATGATCATGGGATAAGGTGATCCGGGGCAGATAAAATAATGCGTTTACTGTGAATTAAGTTATCAAAAATCTTATAGAGGAAGAGACGTTTTTAATTCACATCAGGCGTAAAATATTTCTTCCCAAATCCCAACTTCCAACTCCCAACTCCTAAATCTTAACTATCTCGCAGATAAATCTGGGTATTTTCACTCTTGATTCCAAAAATAAAATTCAATAAAAAAATTGTGCAAATCTAAAACCAAAATTAATTGCTCACTTAACTGTTGTTGGGTGGGTTATTTTATGCTCAAGAGTGTGTGTCACAATTATTAACAATTGCGACTATAACAGTTGTCAATGGACAGATGCTGACTTTCTAGGAGTCAAAATCCTTGCAGAAGCGTCAATAGAAAGGTTTAGACCATGGGAACATTCACTTTCTGGGTGTCTACAAGGATCTGGCGCTAGCTGAAACTTTTGGCAGAAGTGAGGAAAATAGTTGAGGAACTCCTGTAGAAGTTGTGGAGAAAGAGAAATTCAAGGTTAGAGAAAAACATTCGTTCCTAGCTTTGTGCTCAATCTCGCTCCTGCAAATTTCCTAGGCATTCCTAATTTACTTGATTGTTCTAGACTGTTATGGGAAAAAACTTCTTCCCCTTTACTTTTTTCTCCATTTTCCGGCTAGAAGTATCATCAGTGTGGGTTCAACCCATAAAGCAGTAACACAAATTAGAGGAAGACGCTTTGTGTTAACACAAATCATTCCGATGCAGCTGCTACTGTCCTTAAAAGTTAGTGAAAAATTCTCAACGTAGACATTAGTGATGGAAGTAATCTATCAGTATTCCTGGCTGATTCCAATGTTGCCCCTGTTGGGGGCAATGATTGTCGGTCTTGGGTTAATCTCTTTTAATCAGGTGACAAACAATCTGCGGCAGCTGAATGCGGCATTGATTATCTCCCTGATGGGTGTGGCAATGGGTCTTTCCATTGCCTTATTGTGGAGTCAAATTCAAGGACATCCAACCTATACCCATGTTTTTGAATGGGCAGCAGCAGGGAACTTTCAACTGAGTATGGGCTACACGATTGATCACTTAACAGCTCTGATGCTGGTAATTGTGACAACAGTAGCCTTCCTAGTCATGGTTTACACTGATGGCTACATGGCTCATGACCCAGGATATGTGAGGTTTTACTCATACCTGAGCTTGTTTGGTTCCTCCATGTTGGGTTTGGTTGTTAGCTCTAACCTTGTACAGGTTTACATCTTCTGGGAACTGGTGGGGATGTGTTCTTACTTGCTGGTCGGTTTTTGGTATGATCGCAAGTCCGCAGCAGATGCCTGCCAAAAAGCTTTTGTCACTAACCGGGTAGGTGACTTTGGTCTACTATTGGGCATCCTGGGCTTGTTTTGGGCTACAGGCAGCTTTGATTTTGATATTATGGGCGATCGCCTAGCTCAACTGGTACAGACAGGTTCCTTGAGCAATTTTCTGGCGGTACTGTTAGCAATTTTAGTATTTCTAGGCCCTGTTGCTAAATCAGCCCAATTTCCTCTCCATGTGTGGCTCCCAGACGCAATGGAAGGTCCCACACCCATTTCTGCCCTCATCCACGCAGCAACTATGGTGGCAGCAGGGGTATTCCTGATTGCCCGCATGTACCCAGTATTTGAACACGTACCAGCAGCAATGACAGTTATTGCCTGGACTGGGGCATTTACAGCATTTTTAGGGGCAACTATTGCCATGACCCAAAATGACATCAAAAAGGGTCTGGCTTACTCCACCATCTCCCAACTTGGTTATATGGTGATGGCTATGGGAGTGGGTGCTTACACTGCTGGATTATTCCATTTGATGACCCATGCCTACTTTAAGGCGATGCTCTTCCTTGGTTCCGGTTCCGTAATTCACGGCATGGAAGGGGTTGTGGGTCACGATCCAGTATTGGCACAGGATATGCGATTAATGGGTGGACTGCGGAAATATATGCCGATCACCTCCATTACTTTCTTAATTGGTTGTTTGGCAATTTCCGGCATTCCTCCCTTTGCTGGTTTCTGGTCAAAGGATGAAATCTTAGGGGCTGCTTTTCAATCTAGTCCCCTACTTTGGGGTATTGGCTGGCTAACTGCTGGTATTACCGCTTTCTACATGTTCAGAATGTATTTCTCCACATTTGAAGGCAAATTCCGGGGTACTGACCAGAAAATTAAGCAAAAGCTCAAGCAAGCCGCTACCATCATCTTGGAAGTAGAATCTGGAGAACCAGCACCAACTTTTGGTCCTGGAGCCATGAAACATGGTGAATTAGCTGCCACAGCTGACCATCATGATTCTCATGGTCATCACAGCGATTCTCCCCACGAGTCACCTTGGACAATGACCATGCCTTTGGCGGTTTTGGCAATACCTTCGATGTTGATTGGTTTAGTGGGTACTCCCTTTGGTAATCGCTTTGAGGAGTTCATTTTTGCTCCCAGTGAAACTTTGGCAGAAGTTATGGAAAAAGCTGCTGAGGTTGACCTACATGAGTTTTACATTATGGCTGGTGGTTCTGTAGCTATTTCTGTAGTCGGAATTACCTTAGCTTGCCTAATGTACTTGTGGGGCAAAATCAATCCAACTGCGATCGCTGATAAAATCAAGCCACTTTACAATCTATCCCTCAACAAGTGGTACTTTGATGATATTTACCATCGTGTCTTTGTTTTGGGCTTGCGTCGCCTAGCCAGACAAGTTCTAGAAGTTGATTTCCGCGTAGTAGATGGTGCTGTCAACTTGACAGGTTTCTTCACCTTGGTAAGTGGTGAAGGACTCAAATATTTTGAAAATGGTCGGGCTCAGTTCTACGCCTTGATCATATTTGGCGCAGTCTTGGGCTTAGTGATTTTCTTCGGTGTGACTTAGAAGAGGCAGGGGAGCAGGGAGAGTGTGGGAAGATGGGGAAGAGAGGGAAAGAGGGGAAGAGGGAAAGAGGGGAAGAGAGGAAGAGGGAAGGAGTGAAGGAGGGAAGGAGTGAAAGATAAAAAATCTTAACTCCCAACCATCAACTCTCACTCTCTCACTCTCTCACTCCCCACACTCCCCACACTCCCCGCACCTCCCCCACTCCCCACACTCCTCTGACTGACAATTTGGTTTGTAATAATTATTTACATTTTTTTAATTCAAGATGCAGGATGTAGTTACTAACCCTCATCTTTTTTTTTATTTTTGTTAAAACAACATAATAATCACATGCAAATCCGGCAAAAACTGTTAGTTAATAGCTAGTAGTTGATAGCCGACAATTATTTCTATAGATTCCTGACAACTCCCATGAATACAGCTAATTTCCCCTGGCTGACAACAATTATTCTATTACCGGTAGCGGCATCACTGCTGATTCCCATCATCCCAGATAAAAACGGTAAGACAGTACGTTGGTACTCCTTGATCGTGGGACTAGTAGATTTTGCTATCATTGTTGCAGCTTTTTACACTCAGTATGATTTCTCCAATCCCAACTTACAACTAGTGGAGAGTTATGCATGGGTTCCACAACTAGATTTGAACTGGTCAGTAGGGGCAGATGGCTTATCCATGCCTCTGATTCTTTTGACTGGATTCATTACCACCCTGGCGATTTTAGCTGCTTGGCCAGTTACACTCAAGCCCAAGCTATTTTATTTCTTAATACTGGCAATGTACGGCGGACAGATAGCCGTATTCGCCGTCCAGGATATGCTGCTGTTTTTCCTGGTGTGGGAACTGGAATTGATTCCGGTGTACCTGCTGTTAGCTATTTGGGGAGGTAAAAAGCGGCAATACGCAGCCACCAAGTTTATTTTGTATACTGCTGGTGGTTCCCTATTTATTTTGGTTGCTGCCTTGACTATGGCGTTTTATGGCGATACAGTCACCTTTGATATGCGATCGCTTGGTTTCAAGGATTATGCCCTCAATCTCCAACTTTTACTCTATGGGGCTTTCTTGATTGCCTACGCCGTAAAATT
Source organism: Calothrix rhizosoleniae SC01 (assembly GCF_900185595.1). GTDB lineage: Bacteria > Cyanobacteriota > Cyanobacteriia > Cyanobacteriales > Nostocaceae > Calothrix_A > Calothrix_A rhizosoleniae. The sequence goes on along the minus strand of NZ_FYBH01000249.1, from coordinate 19,306 downwards.
ACCGATTATTCCTTTGCATACTTGGCTACCAGATGCCCACGGAGAAGCGACAGCCCCTGTGCATATGTTGCTGGCAGGTATTCTCTTGAAGATGGGTGGTTATGCCTTAATTCGCATGAATGCGGAGATGTTGCCCGGTGCCCATGCTTATTTTGCCCCGGTATTAGTAATTTTGGGGGTAGTTAACATTATCTATGCTGCCCTAACGTCCTTTGCCCAGCGCAACCTCAAGCGTAAAATTGCTTACTCTTCCATTTCTCACATGGGTTTTGTCACCATTGGTATTGCTTCCTTCACCGATTTAGGTATGAGTGGAGCAGTATTACAAATGGTTTCCCATGGCTTGATTGGGGCGAGTTTGTTTTTTTTAGTAGGGGCAACCTATGACCGGACACATACCCTGATGTTAGATGAAATGGGGGGTGTGGGTAAACGGATGCAGAAGATTTTCGCCATGTTTACTACTTGTTCTATGGCTTCTTTAGCTTTGCCAGGGATGAGTGGTTTTGTGGCAGAGTTAATGGTATTTGTGGGTTTTGCAACTAGTGATGCCTATAACTCCACCTTTAAAGTGATTGTCATCTTCTTGATGGCGGTTGGGGTAATTTTGACTCCCATTTATCTGCTTTCCATGCTGCGGGAGATTTTCTATGGTGATGAGAATCAAGAGTTAGTTGCTCATCAAAAATTAATTGATGCTGAACCCCGCGAAGTATTTATTATTGCTTGTTTGTTAGTGCCAATTATTGGGATTGGTTTGTATCCCAAAATTTTGACTCAAGTGTATGATTCCAAAACTGTGCAGCTAACAGAAAGATTGCGTGATGCTGTACCCACTTTGGCACAGCAAGAAGTACCTGCGCTGTCTATGCGTGCGCCGAATATTGGCAGTTAGATATTGGATTTTTAGTTGAGATTTAAAGGCAGGTTTTACACCTGCTTTTTTTAATGAAAATTTAGAGAAATCGCTGAATTTGTGCTGGTGTTAATTCTTGCACATTATTCAAAACTAACGTTGCTCCAGCTTGCCGTAATTTTTCTGCGTAAGCATCTCGTCTAGATGCTTTTTCTTGGACATGAGGAGGCAAAATCCCCACACCAAGATAATTTATACTGCGATCGCCACCATCTCTATTTCGTGCTTTTTCTACGGTGTACATATCAGCTACCGTATCTCCTACGTACACTACTAGTGATATATTGTCCAGTTGATTTTTTAATAGACGAATAGCGGCAAAAAGTCCCGTGGGGTCTGGTTTTCCCGGAGCATCTTCCATGGCAATTAACGCTGGTGACTGTAAACCCAAGCGGCTCTCTAATAGGTAAGTCGCCTCAGCACGAGGTGCGCCGCTAAAAAATCCCCAAGCAATACCAGCTAAAGTTAGTTGATCTAGGTAAGCTGGCTGTAATAATAACGGCTCATGACAAATATATCCCGTCCAATTGTTGGGGTTAGTACCGCGATAGCATCCTTGAAAGAAATCTACTATGGCGTTGTAATCCAATTGTACTTGTTCACGGGATTGTCCTTGGGTTTCCTGGTGGCGGTAAATAAACTCTTGGGATGCTTCCCAGTCATTGTTCCAGATACCTTCAGACTTCAAGTTATCAATGTCAACGGATGTGGGGCGATATGCTCCAGAAGTGAAGTGCTCTACCGTATCTGCTATAGCTCGGCGATAGGAATTACCAACATCTCGGATAACTCCATCAATATCAAAAATAACGATGGTGTGAATAGAACTTTTTTCGACCATTCAATTTTGGATTTTGGATTTTGAATTATTCTCCATAAGAAAATTGGGGATTAGTGAAAATAAAAATTTCCCTATCCCCATCAGATTAACTTAATCCCAGCAGACTTTAATCGCGACCATTTAGAGCTATGAGTAATCTGAGGATAAATACAAACAGGTTGATATAGGTCAAATACATTGATAAAGCCGCAGGTAAATATTGGTCATCACGATAGCTACGGGGCAAAATGTAGAAATCGACTACAGACACACCTACAAATAGGAATACACCCAAACCAGAAATACCAATTTCTAACCAATTTGGAGTGTAAACACCAAATAAAGTCAACACAAACTGTGCAACACAGACCATCACTAAGGCAATAACACCGAGATTGATGGTTTTTGTCAAAGCCATACCATCAGACTCGGAGAGATTGCTACCAATTTGACGAGCTGCGATAAAGGTAATGCCGCAACCTAGGGCAGCCAACCCCACGCCTTGAATACCTACTCCTTGGCTCCTCAAGGCAATAAATACTAAGCCGCTAAGAGTATATCCTGATAGCAAACTATAGGTTGCCAATATGGGTAGGGCAATGTTGTTTTGTCCCTTTTCAGTGATATTTCTGGCGACAAAGAACAAAACTAACTCTAGAACCAAAGCTCCGATGAATGTGGGGAAGAAAATTTCCGGTTTCGTATTGATTACGCCCAAACCGCCATAGGTACCTACAGCTGTTAGTACTAGTCCACCACCAACGAAGGGTAGGGCATTAGCAATCACATTGGGACCCACTAGGGCTTGGTTTTGAGCCTGACGCATAGCGTCACGGAAGTTACTTGTATTAGCCATATTTCACTGAGAATTGTTACTTAAAAAAAATTACTGATTACTTTCTATTCTTACCTAAAGACTTACTGATTAACCAGGGAAAAAATTTGTATTTTCCTGTGACTAGGCATTTTATCGTCGCTATGCTCCTTAGGTGTTGGGGGATAGGGAAATACGGGCGAGCTTGCCTCAAACACTGTAAGGAGTAATTGGGTTTAAAACCCCACCTTCTGCCCGGTGTCCGCAATTGGTTGGGGTTTGAATCTCCATCCGATTGACCCTAACCCCTAACCCCTAACTCTTGTTCAAAGCTAACCAGGAGAAGGAATCGCATACCGATATAAGTGTAAATACTGGTATGTGGAGTCATACCCCTCATAAGTTCAGTAAAACGACGAATGGTGTCTCAAGGCGTTCCTAAGGAAAATAATGACAGCTTGGATTTTTGATTCACAAAATTCTTTTTTGTTGGAACAGGACTTATTTCAAAGGATATCTTATGACAGCAAGTCAGTCCTCTGTGCGGTCTGATAGTATGGAACTTCTGCTGTACTATCACCAAAATCCCTCAGTTGAACTTCGGAACAAACTTGTACAATTACATACTGGTTTAGTACGGAAGATGGCACATAAGTTTAGTCATCAATGTAATGAACCCTACGAAGATTTAGAACAAATTGGCTACTTTGGTTTAATCAGGGCTATTGAGCGTTTTGATCCCAGCCAAGGATACGCCTTTAGTTCTTTCGCTGTGCCCTATATCCGGGGTGAGATGCTCCATTTCTTACGTGATCGCAGTACTTTATTAAAGATACCCCGTCGCTGGCAGGAACTTTACAATGAAGGACAAAAAGTTCGTAAGCAATTAGCTGAATTATTTGGTCGTCCTCCCAAGGATATAGAAATTGCCGAGGAACTGAATGTGTCTTTACAAGAGTGGCAAGAAACTAAGTTAGCTGTACAAAACAGGATGCCATTAAGTTTAGATGCCACTGTAGTTCACTATGTTGACTGTCAAATCACTTTGGGTGAGGCTTTAACTTGTCCTCGGACTGCGGCTCAACAGCAACAAGAGGAAGAACGGCAACAACTGCAAGGTGCGATTAGTTTATTGGAAGAAAAGCCTCGCATGGCGGTGGAAATGGTATTTCTCAAGGAGTTATCTCGTAAGGATGCTGCCAAAACAATTGGTACTAGTCCCATGACTGTTACTAGGTATCTGCAAAAGGGCGTTCAAGATTTAATGTGTATGCTACAGCCTCAAGCTGTTGCCAGTGGTTCTTAAGTCAGTATCATAGTTGATGCTGACTTAGATAACTGAATAATAGGAATAAAAAAGAGTTTATATTAAGATTTTAAATCTGCGATCGCTCCTCTGGTCATTGCAGCAATAGCTTGATCGGTAGCCTTAGGCAAATGGTAATATTTACCACCAGCAGTTTTTGCTAGTTCTTTGGCAAACCCGGTAGAAACAAATTTACTTTCAGTATCAATTACTAATAGCTGTATACCTAAAGCTCGAATTCTGGCAGCAATTTCTAATAGTTCACCTTTAATATCTGGTTTTGCTCCTGGCTCTTGTGGTTCTCCCAAGGAACGGGCTAAAGGAATATTACCCCGTCCATCGGTAATTGCCACAATAGCTATTTGCCCAATATCTCCACTCATTTGAGCATTCAAACCAACACGTACTGCTTGTGTTAAACCATGAGCGAGGGGGGAACCACCACCACAGGGTAATCTTTCTAAACGTTGTTTGGCTAAGGCTATGGAACGGGTGGGTGGTAACAAAACTTCTGCATCTTCTCCTCGAAAGGGAATGAGGGCAACTTGATCCCGGCTTTGGTAAGCTTCTGTTAATAACTGCATGACTGCACCTTTAGCTGATTGCATCCGGTTGAGTGCCATAGAACCGGAGGCATCTACCAAAAATACTACTAATGCTCCTGCTTTACGTGCCAAGCGTTTAGAGCGCATGTCTCCTTGCTCAATAATCACTTTTCTGCCAGGATATCTTTGTCTGCGGGCTTTTTGATAGGGTGCTGCGGCTCTCAAGGTGGCATCAACGGCAATGCGTTTAACTTTTCCCTTGGGTAGCATGGGTTTAATGTAACGTCCCCTATCATCGGAGAAAATCACGCTGCGACTACCTGATTTACCTTGACGCTGGGACATCTGGGCAAAATACAATACGCTGGGATCGAGAACTACTCCTTCGGGATCGAAGACAAATTCTTCGGGAATACTGGGTGGTTCTTGTTGCTGTTGTTCTTCTTGCTCTTTTTGCTCTTCTGGCTCTTGCTCTTGTTCGGATTCCGGTTCTTCTTGGTTTTGTGGAGGGGGAGGTGGTGGTGGCTCTTCTGGAGGTGGTGTCTGCACAATGGTGGAACGGGGGACAATAACTAATTCCACCCCTCGCCGCAAATCATCGGCATTTACCTGGGAGCGTCCATCTAAAGCGGCGGATGCTTTGGCGACGCGGGTAGCAAATAATTCTGCCCTATGTCCTTGTACTCCACCCCGAATGGCTTCTTCTACTAAGTAAATAATTTGTTCGTGACTAATTTGTACTTCCTTGAGCCATTCCCGTGCCAAGATAATTTGGGTTTTGATGCTATCAAGTTCTTCGTCATATTGCTGGAGAAATTCTTGGGGGGAGCGGGAGTAGGATATTACCTGTTCCACTGCTTGCACCCGATCGTCTAATCCTAATACCCCATCAGCGGAAAGAGCGATCGCAATTCTATCTAATAAATGCTCCCTTAAGTTTCCTTCTTCTGGATTGTAGGTAGCAATAAATAGGGGTTTACAGGTATGTTGAAAGCTAATGCCTTCCCGTTCGATTTGGTTGCGTCCTTCGGATAATACAGTTAATAACTGGTTGCTGATTTGGTCGTCTAATAAATTAATTTCATCGATGTACAATACTCCCCGGTTTGCGGCAGCGAGCAATCCTGGTTGAAATACTGTATCTCCTTGTTTAACAGACTTTTCCACATCCACGGAACCTAAAAGTCGATCTTCTGTAACTCCTAGGGGAATTTGGACGAAGGGAGCGGGAATAACTTCCGTGGGTAAATCTTCTGTGGGTTTATGTCTTGCCAGTAATTCATCATCCCATTCTTCTGGGTGGTGGGGGTCACAATTACTCAAAGAGCCTGGGACTACTTCAATGGGGGGAATTAAAGCATGAATAGCCCTTGCCATGACTGATTTTGCCGTACCGCGACGACCTGCGATCGCTACTCCTCCCAATTCTGGATCAACTGCTGCTAGTAGGAGGGCTAATTTAATTGCTTCTTGACCAACTACAGCAGTTAGGGGAAAGGCTGTAACATTAGGGGTTAGAGTAGGAGCAGGCATAGTTGAAACAAACATTTAGTCTAGGTCTTTAGCATATCAAAACCTGACCAATTTAAGGATACTATTTGCTTAGTTCACTAAAAGAAAATTTTCTTAATTCTTGAAACAGAAGGGATTTTACGCTTTTTGTAATTATTTTGACTAAGTAACTTCCGATTTTAGGAAAAATTTAGATGTCTAATAGAGAACCATGGTTAGCTACTATTTTATCAACGTTTTTACCAGGATTGGGACAAATCTATTCTTACAAAAAAGTTAAAGGGTTATTACTCATTTTTCTTTATTTTTCTCTACAAATAATAGCATTTTGGCATATATTTAGTTCGACAGGCAATATATTAATTGGCTTGAGCTTTTTTCCATTTATTTTTATTTTCTTAATTTGGAATTTGTTTGATGCTTTCAGTTATGCTAAAAGCAATAATAGTATTGATTTTGAAGATTCACGCAAGGCTACAAAAGATCCTTGGTTAGCAATGTTCCTCTCTCGAATATTTTTTGGGATTGGTCACTTTTACATTGGCAAGTGGTTATTTGGTATTTTCGCAGTGATTCTAACAATCATTTGCTCAAGCACTAGCCCTTTTATCGCTGCAATTATTTCACCTTATATTGCATATTTAGCATATACTTTTGCACCAAACCATCGAGAACGGTCAAAAAATATTGCATTTGCGATCGCGTTAATTATGGTCATCCTTAATCTATCATCATGAGGCTTTGCATTTGCGCTCAAAAACTACGTTGTTGAAGCTCGTTGGATACCTTCAGGTTCAATGGAACCGACACTGTATGGTTCCCCAAATTTATGGGAAGCAGATAGAGTATTCGTTGATAAATTGAGCTATCGTTTTCAAGCTCCACAAAGAGGAGATATTGTTGTTTTTTCTCCTACAAAGCAATTAATTTTAGATGGATATAATAGTGATTTTATTAGTCGTGTCGTCGGCTTACCTAAAGAAAAAGTGGAACTAAAAGATGGCACAATATATATTAACAATAAGCCTCTCAATGAAGATAATTATTTGTCTCCTTCTCAGCGCACATCAACAGATGTTTGTACCTCTGGACTCCAGCCACCTTTTTTCTCAAAGCCTCAGACTATACCGCCTAATTCATACCTTGTATTAGGTGACAATCGCCGCAGCAGTTATGATAGTCGCTGTTGGGGCGTTGTAGAACGCAATAATATGATTGGTAAAGCTTACAAAATATTTTTCCCTATCAACCGAGCTGGCTCAATTTCTCTTCAGTAAAGTCATCAAGATTAAAACTAGTACCATCAAAAGCATCAGTAATTTAATTTACAGAATAAGCTTTTTGCGACCGTATTTATGACTAGATGATTTCAAGCCATTGTTTATGGGACATTCTACGAGTCATGGTTAATATAAAATAACAATCCTGTAACACTAATAATTACACAGGATTGAGGCTATTAATAATTTTGCTGGTATCATCACCCAAGACAAATTTTCCCGGAAGGTTATTATAACAGAGTGTTGTTTATATAACCTTTAAAAAACACATTATGTCCGTAAATGTAGATACTCAGCGTACCAGTCGCTTTGTTGAGCCTTGGCCATATGTTGCTTTAGGATCATCGGCGCTGGTATTTATGGCATTAATAGCATCACCGTTTTTTAAAAGAACTCTTGTTTCCAAAAACGTCAGCGTGAGTACAGGTAAACCTGTAAAGCTGAAAGAATTTACCCTCAAACCCCAACCAATTGGTGCATTACGAGTGGATGCAGAAGCCTGGATTCGCACTAACCAATGGGTCACTTACGAAATTCAACTCCTGGATCAACAAGGTAAGTTAATTGCTTCTGCAGTTAAGCAAGCTTGGAAAGAATCTGGTCGTTGGTATGAGGATGGAGAGTCAGGAACTTGGGCAGAACAGGATTTAAAGGGGGGTTTAGATGTCCGCGTTAAGAAAGAAGAGAAAGTAACCCTAGCTATCAATGTATTGGGTTATGGTGCAGGGCGAAGTAGTATAAATTTACCAGTGCCATTTAAAGTGAAAGTGGAAAATGGTGTTGTAGATACACGCCATTTATGGCCAGGTTTTTTTGGTTCTTTGGCATTGGGGGTAATGGCATATTTATCTATTCCGCAAATTGGCAAACAGGTAATCAAAGAAAGCCTGAATGATAGCGATCCTAGTGGTAGAGGTACTGTTGGTGGAGCTAATCGGCTGGTGAGGGTGAATGTGGATGTAAAATCCGATGAAACTTCTCCCAAGGAATTAGAAGTAAGGCTATTTATTAATAATTCTTATGGTGAACAAGTATATACAACCTCTGAAGTAATGAAGCTCAATTTCAAAAAAGAAGATGGCAAAATTGAAGGAGCTAGTGGTAATGTTCAGAAATTTTTCTTATTTGATGTTCAAGATTCTTATGGGTTTCAGGTAGAAGTTTTACCAGATTCACCAGTGGATAGAACCATTTTAAAAGTTAAAGATGGGGCCCGTACTCGTCATCCTGTAGATGTTGTTTATATTCATGGTGATTCTGTAGATAGAACACAATCCCAGAATGTCTAATGCCATTTTGGATTTTGGATTTTAGATCTTAGATTTTGGAAACTATTTCCTAACAGTATTTAACAAATACTTTTGTATTAAAAATTTATAATTATTAAAGAGGTATTAATGTTAACCAAAATTTTTGCCGGCTTGGCAGTACTTTTGGCCGCGATCGCTATTATTGATGGTTATACCCAAAAATCGGCTTTGGTCTTACGGGAGCAGAAACAGGCTAATTACTCACCCCGGCATAGAACTAATTTATCTGGTGGATATAACAGAGGTGGTATATGGATATATAGCACTACTACTCGCGGTTACTACGAAGATTTTCGGGGTGGTGGTCCTGGGCGAGGTAAGTAAGAAGGAGAGTGTGGGAGTGAGAGAGTGTGGGAGTGAGAGAGTGAGAGAGTGAGGGTTGATGGTTGGTAGTTGATGGTTGATAGTTAGTTATTTCATATCCCCACGCTTCCCACACTTCTTTCACTCCTTCCCTCCTTCCCTCTTCCCCTCCTTCCCTCTTCCCTCCTTTCCTCCATCCCTCTTTCACTCCTTCTCTCCTTCATTGTTTGGGATTTTCTTAAAAAAACTATGGAACAGAAAATTGGTGCTGATTTGATCTCAAACTTTCCAGAGGCTAATACAACTGTCAATATTTCCTTAAATAAAAATCAACGGCGATTACTCTTGATAGCTGCCGCCGTATCTTCCGGCACTGGCTTAGCCGTAGAATTACTGCTGGGAACTCTGGCTAGTTACCTAGTGGGAAACCCAGCTTTAGCCTATGGAATTGCAGTGGGTGGTTTTTTAGCTGCTATGGGTATTGGTTCTTACCTCAGCCGTTTCATTGCTCCCGATGCTGATGGCAATGTTCTACAGCGTCAATTAATGTTAGCTTTTGTCGGTGTAGAATTAGCGATCGCACCCCTAACAGCAATATTACCCTTGGGATTATTTGCCCTGTTCATCATGGGTAGTTCCATTTGGTTGCAATTATTTTTAGTGACGGTGATTCTGGGCTTACTCGCTGGTTTAGAGGTGCCATTACTCACACGCATACTCGAAAAAACTGAAGGGGTGAAGGATGCCTTAGCCGCCATCTTAGCACTGGACTATTTAGGAGCATTATTTGGTTCTTTGGGCTTTCCTATCATATTCTTGCCTTGGTTGGGGATGTTCCCCACAGCCTTTGTTTTGGGTTCTTTTCCTGCCTTTATGGTGTTTGTGATCGCTCGTAATTTTGCCCCAATTCGCCGTTGGGGATATGTGGGATTAGCCACAGGAGTATTGCTGTTAGCTTTAGCTCCCATTGCCGTACCTTTAAGCAATAGTCTGGAGAATAATTTATACACCGCCCCTATTGTGAAACGGGTTCAATCTCGGTATCAGCGAATTGTCTTAACCCGCCGAGGTAAGGATGTGCGCCTATTTCTCAATGGCGATTTGCAAATGTCTACCTTGGATGAATATCGCTACCATGAGGCACTTGTACACCCCGCTATGAGCGCCGCCACTAACCCACATAAGGTATTAGTATTAGGTGCTGGTGATGGCATGGCGGTACGAGAAATCCTCAAATGGCAAAGTGTGGAACAGGTGGTAGTGATTGAGTTAGACCCAGAAGTAGTTAAAATTGCCAATCGCTATCCGCAATTACTACAAGTAAATGAAGGCGCTTTAAAAGATCCACGGGTAAAAGTAATAAATGCCGATGCTTTTGCCAAAGCACCGGCTCTCAAGCAAACCTTTGATGTGATGATTGCAGATTTCCCCGATCCAGATGAGAAGACTCTGGCAAAATTATACTCAGAAGGTTTTTATCGGCGTTTAGTGGGTAGATTAGCAGACAATGGCATTTTAGTTACTCAAGCATCAAGTCCCTTTTTTGCTCCCAAAGTCATTAGTTGTATTGCGACTACCATGTCTGAAGTAGGACTCAGGGTAAATCCTTATGTAGTAGATGTTCCTAGTTTTGGTCCTTGGGGATTTGTCCTCGCATCCCGCAATTCTATAGATACGAATAAATTAGAGTTACCTGTAAATACCCGCTTTCTTACTTCTACAATTTTGCATCATTTGTTTGAACTACCCAAAGACTTACAATTACGTAATGCAGAGGTTAATCGTCTTTCACATCCTGTGATTGTTCGTTACCAATCTGATTCCCGTTGGATTGCTTATTAATAGATCACGTATTTCTAAATTTCACGGATTAGAACCAAGTCGGCACAATAAAACCAAACTACGTGAAGAAAGGTAAATAAGCCTAAAACCCTTGTTCCCCCTGCTCCCTGTCCCCTTCCCATTGCCCCCTGTCTTATCCAAACGATTATTTTTTACGCCGACCTACTTACTGCTCCTTGTAATCTCAAAATCTGTGAAATCAGTGTAATCAGTACAATCAGTGATAATAAATTAAGGAATAAAAACTATGTTTTGGTTAATAGTAATTTTAATTGTTGCTGTTGGTATTACATTATTGGTAATGCAGCAAAATGGGATGTTAGGTGCTGGTAAGCAACGTCCCGAACTACCATCCCTCAAACGGAATGTGTTTAATTTACAAATTGGCGACATAGTTCAGTATCTAGGTACGGATTGGATGGTAGAAGGTAGCCTTACCTATGACGTGGATGGTTACACATGGATGGAATATATGTTGCAGGATGGTGATGAGATTCGCTGGCTATCCGTGGAAGAAGACGATACAGTCGAGGTAACATTCTTAGAACCGAATAATCAATTGGATGTCAGTCAAAATCCACCCCAACAGTTAAATTTTGCCGGAGATACCTATCGCTGTGTGGATTCTGGTACGGCTAAGATGACTCGTAAGGGTACAGTTGTTAGACGTAATGCTCAACGCTGCCAATATTTTGACTACGAAAGTAGCAGTGATAAAGTACTTTCCATTGAGATTTGGGATGGAGAAATGGAAGTTACTGTAGGAGAGAGAATTAGTCCTAGATCCCTGACACTGTTACCTGGTGATGGTCAAAGAGTTTATGGAGATTGATTAGCGATCGCTCTTCGGGAAAAAACTTTTTGGGTTACTAGGAATTGGATTCTGTACTCTTGTAGCTTTGTTTCAGTACAATTAACTATAGAATCCCTATTAACTCAAATATAATGCACACAAACATAGGGTATAACCTCAAAAGACGATTCCATGCTACTGGCGCTTTGCGGGGACGCAAGATGAGTCAAGTAGTCACGGAACTGATTGAGCAATGGTTACAACATAACGAATACCATCACTTTCTGATGACCGAAAATAATCTGTATTAAAGTTCAATGAATTACCAGGATTTTCAAATCTTAGTTGACTATAATCAGAAGATTCGCGCTTCATCAGAGCAAGGCGAGGTAAGGGGTGAATTATGCCTGGATATGGATAGAACCAAGCATACATTAAAATTGATTGACCACCAGGTAAAAGATGGTGAGTTGCTCAAAGGACTGGGTTATGAGCTATATCAAGCACTTTTCCCTAACGAAATTAATGCTCGATTCCAAGCTACAATCGCAGGAGCACAAGCCAATAATCACAGTGTCCGCTTGCGGTTAATATTTGAATCTCCTGAATTAGCTGCTATTCCTTGGGAATTTCTCTACGATAAACAAACTAACACTTTTCTTGGAAACAATACTCAAACTGTACTTTCTCGCTACATTGATGTTCCTTTGCAACAACGGGAAATCAAAGCTGCTAGTTTACCTCTGAAAGTCCTGTTAGTTATTTCCAGTCCTAGTAATTTACCTCAGTTGGATGTTGCTGGTGAAGAAAAGCTAATCCGCGAAGCACTGGGTAAACACATAGAATCTGGGAACATAGAGTTAGATATATTACAAAAAGCTACCATCCGCAATATTAACCAAAAGCTGCGGGAGAAGACTTATAATGTATTCCACTTCATCGGACACGGGGAATTTAAGGATAATAAAGGCTACATTGCCCTGATGGAACGAGATGGCAGAGCTAATTTATTAGATGATGAAAGATTCGCCAATTTCTTTTTAGGTAACAAAAACTTAGGGTTAGTTATTCTCAATTCCTGTCAAGGTGCAACGTTATCTTCCAACCAAGTATTTGCAGGTACAGCACCAAATTTAGTACAGAAGGGAATACCCGCAGTTGTCGCCATGCAATATCACATATTTGATACCACAGCCAAGCTGCTCGCAGATGAGTTTTACCGTACTCTAGCATTAGGCTACCCCGTAGATGCTGCTATTCAGACAACCCGCAATGCGATTTCGATGGAAGTGGGAATTGATAGACGGGATTTTGCTACGCCAGTGCTTTATATGCGAGCAAGAAATGGAATTATTTTGAGCGCATTGGATGCAGAAAAAAAAGCTGGGAATGAGATTTCTGCGACAGAAGCAAATACAGATACAGAAGCAGATACTAATATATATATTGAACGACCCCCAATTGAGGAAAAATCCTATCAGGAGATTTTACAAGCAGGTGCGCTAATTCGGATTAAAGCACCACAAAAGATGGGGAAAACTTTGCTGTTGGAGAAGTTATTGGATTATGGTAGACAGCAGGGTTATCAAACGGCGAAATTAGATTTAAAGCTGGCTGAAACTAATATTATTGCTAATTTAAAAACATTTTTACAGTGGTTGTGTGTTGATGTTACTGACAGCCTAGAATTAGAACCTCAATTGGATAAATACTGGCAAGATGTTTATGGTTTGAATAAGAATTGTACTCGTTATTTTCAAAAGTATTTATTAAAAGCTACTGAACAGCCTTTAATTCTAGCCATAGATAATTTTGAGCGATTGTTTGCATATCCAGAGATTTTTCCCCAATTCTGTTTACTGCTGCGGAGTTGGTATGAAACTGCTAAGTCAGGGGATAGAATTGGTAATCTTTGGAAGAAACTGCGATTGGTGGTGGTGCATTCCACGGAACAATATCCTGAGTTAGACACTAATCACTCGCCGTTTAATGTGGGAGTTACAATTGAATTACCTGAATTTAATTTGCCACAAGTAGCAGCTCTTGCCAAACAGTATAAGTTAGATGGTGTTTTGGGAGAGCAAGGTTTGAATGAGTTGATGGTGAATTTAGGGGGACATCCTTATTTAATGCAGCAAGCAATTTATCACCTCAAAAGTCAACAAGATAGTATAGAATCACTATTGCAGCTTGCACCAACGGAACAGGGAATTTTTCGGGATCATTTACGACAACAATTATGGCATTTACAACATAACCCCCAGTTAGAATTAGGATATAAACAAGTTGTGAACGCCAATAAACCTATCCGTTTGCATACTGAAGTTGCATTCAAGTTACATAGTTTAGGGTTAGTCAAACTTTCAGGTAATGATTGCGTTCCCAGTTGTGATTTATATCGTCAGTATTTCTCCGTGCGTTTGGAATGATATTAATTAACTTCAAAATTTACTTATTACTTATTACTTATTACTTGCGCCTAGCACCATAAATCATGGTTAGTGAATACAGATTTTCCGGGAGTTTACCAGAAAACGCCACTACTTATGTAACTAGAGAAGCCGATAGGGAATTATATGACTCCCTGACAGCAGGGAAGTTTTGCTATGTTTTAAACTCCAGACAATCCGGTAAATCTAGCATCCGGGTACGTACCATGAGGCGATTGCGAGATGCTGGGGTAGAATGTGCTGCGATCGATTTATCTGCGGGTGGTGTGCAAAATGTGACACCCCAACAATGGTATGTGGATTTGATTGATAATTTGATTGAAAGTTTTGATTTAGATGTAGATTTAGTCGAGTGGTGGGGAGAGAATCATTTACACTCAGAAGTCACAAGATTTCGCAAGTTTATTGAAGATGTTTTGTTGGTTGAAGTTAAGGCGAATATTGTTATTTTTATTGATGAGATTGATAGTGTTCTCAGTTTAAAATTTCCTACGGATGACTTTTTTGCTTTAATTCGTGCTTTTTATAATCAGCGTGTTGATAACTGGGAATTTAATCGCCTCACTTTTTGTTTATTGGGGGTTGCTTCACCAAGTAATTTAATTGAAGATAAACAGCGCACTCCTTTTAATATTGGTAAGGCTATTTCTCTCAAGGGGTTTCAATTGCATGAAGTTGAGCCATTGAGAATGGGTTTATCAGATAAATTTAGTGATTCCCAAGGGGTAATTGAGGAAATATTAGCATGGACAGGAGGACAACCATTTTTGATGCAAAAGTTGTGTCAATTTATGGTGGAGGAGTCGGAGCAAGAAAAGCCGCGTACTGTTGCAGAAGTTGTGAAATCAAGGATTATTGAAAGTTGGGAATCTCAAGATGAACCGGAACATTTACGTACTATTCGTTCTCGGATTTTAAGGAATGAGGAGCGTGCTGGGTATTTGTTGGAGTTGTATCAACAAATTAGGGGTGCGGAAGAAGAATCTGAAATTACAGCCAATGATACTGTTGAACAAAGTGAGTTACTGCTTTCTGGGTTAGTTGCCAGACGGGAGGGTAAGTTAAGGGTTTATAACAAAATATATAAACAAGTTTTTAACCTTGCTTGGGTTGAAAATGAATTAAAGAATTTGCGTCCCTATTCAGAAGCTTTTCGTGCTTGGGTTGGTTCTGGGTGTAGTGATGATTCTTGGCTGTTGACAGGAAATGCTTTAGCAAGTGCGGAAAAATGGGCGAAGGATAAGAGTTTAAGTTATCAGGATAAACAGTTTTTAGCAGCTAGTAGGGAAAAGGAAATTCAAGAGAAAATTGCTGCTGAGGAAAAAGAAGCGGAGTTGGAAAGAGAGAGGAAGGATAGGGAAGCAGCAGAGCAGAGAAATCAGGTATTGAGTGAGGCGAATCGGAAGGCAAAACGACGGATTCGGGATGGGACTATTGTTTTAGTTTTGGCTGTATTGGGTGCAGTGGGTTTGGGAGTATTTGCAGCCATAGAAGGGAATAAGGCGTTAGAAGCACGAAAGAACGCTCAAGATGCTAAACAGCAAGTCATCACAGCAAATCAAAAGGTTAAAGATGCTAATAAAACAGTTGAACAAGAAAGGAAAAATGTTAGAGCTTTAAAGAACCAGGCTAAACAAGTAGAAAAAAAGTTTAAAGATATTGAACAGCAAGCTCAAAAAGCACAACAAAATGCTGATGACGCGAAGAAAGAGGCAGAAAGTTTACAAAATCAGCTTGCTTGGGCAAAGAAAGATGTGGAAACTGTTCAACAACTATCTAAACTAGCTGGAGAGTTACACAATAAAAGTTTGGTACCGGCTATTGGAGCTGAGGAATTAAAAGAAGCTTCTGATGAGGCTTTAAGGCAAGCAGGTTTATCTTTTAGGGTGAATGACCATAACCTGAAACAAGCAATGTTATTGGCTGCTATATCCCAAGTGTATGAAACATTATACCAGCCAGATGAAGCTCAAAACAAGATTAATGAAAGCCTGGAATTTTTAAGAAAAAAAGGAAATAGAATTACCTCTGCAGAAGGAATACAAATAAAAGTGTTGGTGAAAGCCAAACAAGGAAAACTTCTTACTGAAAAATCTCAAAAACAAGCGATAAAAGCCTATCAACAAGCATATAATATCATCAAAAAATATCCTAACGAAACTAATCCCTTTACAAAAAATCAAATTATTACAGCTCCAGATATTACATTAGTTCATCTAGGATTACTTCAGCTAGAGAAAAATCGGAATCAAGAGGTTTGGAATTCTCTCAAACAACTATTTTTTGCTGAGCTTAATTTCTTTCTGTCAACGAAAAACTGGAGAGCAGCAGATGAAACAACTGCGATACTTATGGAGTTTATTGCGGGAGTAGAGGAAACAGCGAGGCTGGATATGCATAAAATATCTTGCCCAGACTTGAAAAAAATTGATGATCTATGGGTAAAACAATCAGAGGGAAAATATGGTTACATGGTAAAAAATAAAATTTGGATTGAAACAGGAAATTTACTAAATAAAGAAGATTTGAATAGCTCTAATATCCAGAATTATTTACGTTTTTTACGTACAGTTGGGAGAATTGACCATACAGGAAACTATCAGTGGTTAAATTGGGTAAATCGAAATTTTAATCAATCAGTATCATCGGGGTTTTCTAAAAAACTACTTTTACCCCAGAATGTTCACGATGGGAATGCTCAGAATTCAAGCTGGGGTGGAGATATCGCAAAAAAGCCTTTGGGTGAGGCTTTAAGTGCTTTAGAAGCTTATTATGAGTATGACTATATGTTTTTTCCCGTGTTAATGCCTGTAAGCTGTAACTTCTCCTGACGAGAAGTGCGATCACTTACCTTTCATGCTTCCATTACTTAGAAAGCTGTACTATTAAGAATAGTATTCTAAGATGATTGATTTCGGATTGGGGTGAAAGTTTAAGTTAAAATCAATTATGGTAGTTATACTTGAAGCCCGATGAATATCAATATTGATATACCCGATCAAGTGCGCGTTTACGTCGAGGCGCAAGTAATAGCAGGTGACTATAACAATATTGGCGAATATTTTCTAGATTTAGTGCAGCAAGACCAAAAACGCAAGGCGCAAGAAAAGCTAGAGACTCTTTTGCTTGAAGGTATTGATTCTCAGGGACAGGAAGTAACTCCAGAATATTGGCAAAATTTGCGTTCTGCTGTTTTAGGTGAGAACAGTGAGGGGAATGCAAAGGGCTGATGAACTATCGGTTAATTGTCAAAGATCAGGCAACACAAGATTTGCGACAATTGGCAAATTATATATTAGTCAATGGGAATAAAGATATAGCAGTTAAATTCTTAAGTGCTGCGGAAATTACTTTTGAACAGTTGGTCAAGACCCCTGGTATGGGTAAGGTAACGCAGTTGGTAGTGTCGAGATTGGGAGAAATTCGACAATGGCGCATCAAAGATTTTAAGGAGTATTTTATTTTCTATAGAATTGCTGATGCTAATGTTGAGATTCTCCGCGTACTTCATGGAGCCAGGGATTTAGCAGATATACTTAACAAATTAGACGAAGAAATTTAACTATAAAATTCTCTTAGCCCATGAAGATGGGCTTTGCTCGTATAGCGATACCCTTCTAGGGTATTGCATAAGTGCGATCAATCGCTTTTTTGTCAGTAAAAGAAAAACTGTTCATCTCCCATGCTTCCATTGCTTATAAAGCTGTACTATTAAGATAGTATTCTAATCTAATTAAATCAGATAATGAAACAAATCCTGAAAAAAGTTAAGGTATCAGAAATTCCTAAACTTATCGCTCAGTTAGGACTTTCTGGTGAACAAGAAGTTAATATAACTATTGAAGCAGCTTCAGAAAATCTTCTGGAAATTATGGACAGAATAGGCAAACAAGCTCAAGACAAAGGATTGACAGAAGCTCAGTTAACAGAACTTCTAGCAGATGAATCATAATCGAGTCGTTATAGATACTAATGTTTTTATTAGTGCTTTACTCAATCCACAAGGAAAACCCAGGGAAGTAATCAACATAGCAATAAGCCAATTTGTAATTCTCCAGAGTGAGGTAACTTATCAAGAATTAGAATCGAGAATAAGTAAAAAGAAATTTGATAAATATTTAGAAGAGAGCAATAGATTAAAATTTTTGCTAGCAGTTAGAAATGAAAGCTTATTTATTGATATAGTTCATGAAACGGAAATTTGTTCAGATTCAGATGACAATAAATTTTTAGAATTAGCTGTATCTGGCAATGCAAGCTACCTTATCACAGGCGATAATGACCTTTTAATTCTTAATACTTATCAAGGAATTCCAATTATCACACCTGCTAATTTTATTTCCATCATTCAGGGATAAATTAGTGCGATACGCCAAGGATGTTAAGGTGATTTCTAAAAATAATTTTACCAATGGCAAGGGCGCAAGCCTTCATTGGTGTCAACTTAACGTCAAACCCTTATCCCGCAAGGGAATGAATTCCCTTGCTCATACACGAAGTCATCTAGAAGATGACTAAATAACCTAGGTTTTCTTCAGTCTACTTTAGTAGACTTTGTATATTAGCCCGGAACTTCAGTTCAGGGTGGGTGAGAAAGCCAACAGATAAGTGACTTCTAGCTTAAGTTGACACCAATGGCAAGCCTTGCGCCCCTACAGTGAATTTGTAATCGCCTGGTAATTTTAATGCTGGAAATCTCCTAAGTGGATCGCATAATTTTGTAGGGTGCGCTCTGTTTTAAATAGTCTTTATTTGTTGCGAGAGCATCCCAATTTTTGAAAAATCCCTCAGGCTAAAGCCTGGGGCTACACCAACTAAGCCCATCTGCGTGGGCTAATAAAATCTTTTTAACCCACGCAGGTGGGTTTTGCACGTATAGCGATACCCTTCTAGGGTATCGCATAAAAATTGGGACGCTCCCGAAAGTTTTGCAATAATTTGCACAACCTTGTTATGGGCGAAATTGCCCTACCTATTTTGGTTAACATTAATTTATATTTTTTCTGTAGCCTACGTTACAGAAAATCTGGTATATTAATGATGCAGGGTAAAAGCCCAGCAATTAAAAACTCCTAAAATAACCAATAGAGAGGAATTATATATGTCTACCCAAGAAAAAGCTCGTGCATTAATGACACGCCACTATCAATTAATTAAAAATCGTCAGCAATCCATGTTGGAACGTGTTGGCGAAGAACTACATCTTCCTCAAGAAATATCCCATTACTGGAGTCCAGTTCAAGGTAAGATATCTGCCAATGCCCGGATGAATTATGACCGCAGCAATGTTGCCATGAGCTAGTTGAAAAAGTTTTGGGTATTGGGTTGAGTGGCTAACTCAAAACAATAAAAAAAGCCGCCCGGAAACGGGTGGCTAATTTATGCTCTACTGAATTTTTACCAACAAGTACTGTT
>NZ_FYBH01000245.1 GCF_900185595.1 Calothrix rhizosoleniae SC01 | reverse complement strand
AAAGCCTGGGGCTACACAAACCAATCCCACCTGCGTGGGCTAAATTCCTCTTAACCCACGCAGGTGGGTTTTGTTCCTGTAGCGATACCCTAGAAGGGTATTGCATCAAAATATGGGATGCTCTCTAAAAGTCAGGGATCTGGACACATGTCACAATGAAGATAAATATCATCTTCACAAAACGTCATGTATTTAACTTACTTAGATAGTAATAGCTGGTTAATTGAACTTGGAAGTAAGAAAATATTACTCGATCCGTGGCTTGTTGGAAATTTAACCTTTGCCAATGCAGATTGGTTTTTCAAGGGTTCCCACAACCAAGAACACCCAATCCCAGACAATATCGATCTGATATTATTATCCCAGGGATTAGAAGACCACGCTCACCCACTCACATTAAAACAACTCGATCGCTCCATACCTGTAGTTGCTTCTGCAAATGCAGCTAAGGTAGTCAGAG
Source organism: Calothrix rhizosoleniae SC01 (assembly GCF_900185595.1). GTDB lineage: Bacteria > Cyanobacteriota > Cyanobacteriia > Cyanobacteriales > Nostocaceae > Calothrix_A > Calothrix_A rhizosoleniae. Next base: position 4,693 of record NZ_FYBH01000245.1, on the reverse strand, counting down.
GCTTAGGTTACACCCAAATAACCACCCTGGCTCATGGGGAAACCTTCTCCTGGGATGAATCAGTGGAAATCACCGCAACCCCCGGTTCTCCCGTTGGTCCTACACTGGTAGAAAACGGTTATCTGCTCAAGGAATTAGAAACTGGTTTTACCCTTTATTACGAACCCCACGGGTATCATTCTCCATCTTTACAAAAATTTGCCCCTGTTGATGTAATCATCACTCCTTTGATTAATTTGAATCTACCCTTAGTAGGAGCATTTATTCGCGGTGGACAAAAAGCTTTAGAAGTTGCTCAACAATTACAACCACAAGTTATGCTCTCTACTGCTGGCGGTGATGTCAGCTTTGAAGGAGTGTTATCATCTTTACTTAAAGTGGTGGGAAGTATTGAGGAATTTCGCTCATTACTCAAGGACAATAATCTTCCTAGTCAAGTGATAGAACCACAGTCAGGGCAAAGGTTTTTAGTCCAATTACAAAAGAAAAACTTAGTTGCTTAAGGAATATATCATAATGTACGGGTGTGTGATATTCTGTTGTTAATAACACAAGTTACTTAGTACTACAAGTGTCTCACCCTTCATAGGCTTGACACACCAAGGCTTTAACCAATCTAGGTTGTCGCACTTCATCCCAAAAATGAAAGTATGAGATATGTTGTTCATACACGCATAACTCCGGTGCATCACCTGTGCATCAGTAATACATTGATGCACTTCCCCACATAATTGCGCCATGAGTTAGAGATTAGCCGATAATTGTTAATCAAAAAGCAGTTTCAGTCATAACAATTTTCGATTTTAGACTTCATAACAACTTGTTTAAAGAAATAAAGTTACCAAAGATCGCTAATAATTTCCAAGAGCGATGATATGTTTACCTATATGCGAGTTGCTGGATATAATCCCGTTGTGATTGAGCGGGTAAAGACGGCAAGTAGTTTAAATATTTTAATTAATAAGTTTCCTGTTACAGAGGCTCAATACCAAGAGGTAATGGGAGTTGATGATTCAATAAAAACAGCTTTGGATAAATTCAAGGAGAACCTACAAGAAATTGAAACGAAAATCACTCTTCGCAATCAAATCTATTATACCTACGAATATCTACTCTCTTTTCGAATCCCTCAGAGTATCAATATCTAAAATATCAATTCATTAAGGAAATATTCGAGAAAAAAGGGCACAACATCTACAGTATTTATTGTAGATGCTGTGCCCCTCTTAACTTACCAAAACCCTTGGGGGTTAAATTTATTACTTATTACTCACTCCAACTCTTCCTCATCTTCCCCAGTATCAGGAGGAACAATTGCCACTCCTGTAATTGCATCATCTTCATCTAGACGTTGTACCCTCACCCCGGTAGCAGAACGGGATTGAATAGAAATTGCATCCACTGATTGTCTAATGATAATACCGCGATTGGTTACCATCATGATTTCGTCTTCATGGTGAACAATCTGTAAGGTAGCTAAGGTGTCTTTGGTCTTACGGTTTTTGAATTTGGTTGCCATTAAACCTTGACCAGCACGATTTTGCAAGCGGAATTGAGCTACAGGAACCCTTTTACCATAACCACCAGTAGTAATTACTAATACCCAAGGATCAGTATTATTACTTTCTAAAATTTCCATGTTTTCTTCCCCAGCAATGTCTTCTGTTTCCAGCTCATCACTTTCACTATCTAGGGTACTGGTGACGTTGGCGAGTACGGCAGCGGGTATAATATCCATACCTACTAGGCGATCGCCTTTTTTCAATTTCATGGATTTTACCCCCCTGGTTGCCCTACCTAGAGGTCTTAATTGTTCATGGTTACAACGGAAGTGAATCGCCATGCCATGATGGGAACCGACAATCACAGAATCTTCTGCTTTTGCCCTTCTCACCCACCGCAGTTGATCCCCTTCTTCTAAGGAAATAGCAATTAATCCATTGGCACGAATGTTACTAAATGCTGCTAGGGATGTTTTCTTAATGTTACCGCCTTGGGTGAGCATGACTAAATATTCATCATCGCTAAACTCACTTACTGGCACAATGGAGGTAATTTTTTCCTCTTTGGGAATGGGCAACATTTGTACAATTGGGGTACCTCGACTAGTACGGGAACCCATTGGTAGTTGATAAGCTTTGATGGAATAAACTACACCGCGATCGCTAAAGAAAAGAACGCTATCATGGTCGCAACAAGTCAAGAAATGTTCTACTGTGTCATCTTGCTTCACCTTGGCTGCGGCTTTTCCTCTAGTTGCTCGACTTTGCGCCTCAAAGCTATTCACTGGCATCCGCTTAATATACCCTTGCTCAGTAATTAAAATAATTGCTTTTTCGTTGGCAATTAAATCAATGTCACCAATATCACCTTCAGCAGGGGTAATGATTGTCCGCCTTGGTGTGGCGTGGGTGGCTTTCAGCTGGGTGACTTCTGTTTCAATAATTTCCAGAATCCTTTCCCTTCTTGCCAAGATATCCTGCAAGTCAGCTATTTGTTCTTGTAATGCTTCGTGTTCCTTACGAATCTTATCTGCTTCTAAGGCTGTTAATCGCCGTAGTTGCATTTGTAAAATTGCGTCTGCTTGTGCTTCTGACAAACCATAATTAGTAATTAATTCTCCCTTCGCTGTGGGTGTATCAGCCGCATGGCGGATCAAAGCAATGATAGGATCTAATTGGGATAAAGCAATTAACAAACCCTGTAATAAGTGATCCCTTTCCTGGGCTTTTCGCAACTCATACTGGGTTCTTCTGGTAATAGCTTCTACCCGGAAATCCAGAAAAACTTGTAAAAACTGTCTCAGGTCGAGTACCTGGGGTTCACCGTTCACCAATGCCAGCATATTGGCACCGAAGTTAGTCTGAACTGGTGTTTGTTTATACAGGTTGTTTAATACTACCCGAGGATAGGCATCACGCTTGAGTTCAATCACAATCCGCATCCCATCGCGATCACTCTCATCGCGGATATCTGCAATTCCCTCAATTCGCTTGTCATTAACTAGCTCGGCAATTTTTTCAATTAAGGCAGCTTTGTTAGTTTGGTAAGGTAATTCCGTAACAATGATAGCTTCTCGATCTGGTCTACCCCTTTGCTCGATGGTTTCGATATTAGCCACACCCCGCATGGTGATAGAACCCCGTCCCGTGGTGTAAGCCTCTTTAATGGGTGCAGTTCCCAAGACTTGCCCTCCCGTGGGAAAATCTGGCCCGTGGATATACTGCATTAAGTCTGTATTCGTAATTTCTGGGTTGTGAATCATCGCCACAACCCCATCTACTAATTCACCCAGGTTATGGGGAGGGATATTAGTTGCCATACCCACGGCAATCCCAGAAGAACCATTCAGTAGTAGCTGTGGCAGCCTTGCGGGCATCACCGTTGGTTCTTGTTGGGAACCGTCAAAGTTATCGCTAAAATCTACTGTTTCTGATTCAATATCTTGTAATAGTGCCGCACTGGTTAAAGCCTGCAAGCGACATTCGGTATAACGCATTGCTGCCGGTGGATCGTTATCCACAGAACCAAAGTTTCCATGCCCTTGAATTAACGGCGCTCTCATGGAAAAGTCCTGAGCCATCCGCACCAATGCATCATATACTGCTGTGTCGCCATGGGGATGATACTTACCCAATACTTCCCCTACCACACGGGCACATTTACGAAAGGGGCGGTCTGCTGTCAACCCCAATTCATGCATAGCGTAAAGAATACGACGATGCACAGGTTTAAGACCATCCCTGGCATCTGGTAGGGCCCGACCTACAATTACGCTCATAGCGTACTCCAGGTAAGACCTGGACATTTCGTTTCGTAGATCCGTGGGGATGATCCTCTCCTGGGAGGTTGTCATAACCGTAAAAACTCCACAATATAGTTATTTTTTGCCTTGCAATCTGGCAATAGCAAAATTATTTCAAACTCAGCTTGAATAGCTGCTATAATTTAATCCGATTTTAACATAATTATTGCTTTATGTTGTAAATTTCAACAGCCGCAAACTAAAACAAAAATTTCATCAAATAAACAGAGAAAAAGACAAACTAAAAAAATAATATGACTCACCTAATTCATTAGCATTTTTAATGCTAGTAGATTTCATTAATAGAATGAGGCATTATTATGCTAAGATGCATCTATAAGAGTATTTTCAAGCTTTAGAATATATTATTTGTAATTAAAAAAATACAGAATCAAGCTGATTAATAGCAATATTTTTTGTCCTAGAAATTACTAGAAAATTTTGGGAATAAAAGTCGGAAATAAATATAAAAAAATATATTGTCTGATTTATCAAGTAGACTTTTTTTTGTAGCTCATTGTTTCCCCATATTCAAAGCAATTATTTGTTTGTTAATTTGAAAGTCCCTCATTCTCCTCTAGTTTCCCTTCACAGAGCTATTTTTGGTTGCTAGAGGACTGCTTTGAAAATATTTTAAGCGTGGGGAGTGAGGGAGTGATGGTTGGAAGTTAAGATTTTTTATCTTTCCCTCTTTCACTCCTTCCCTCTCTCCCGCATCTTCCCACACTCTCCCTGCTCCCTGCTCCCTTGCCTCTTCCCCCTCTTCTCGTCTACGCAATAGAAGTAGGCACAAATTCACGAAATAGGTTATAATGTTAAGTGAATTTAAGTTTATTTACAACAAATTAACCTTGCTTGGATGTGTGAATTATGGAAGTGGGGAAAGGG
>NZ_FYBH01000344.1 GCF_900185595.1 Calothrix rhizosoleniae SC01 | reverse complement strand
TTAAAAGCCTGCATTGCTTATGCTGCTAACTGTAAGCAGAGGTGAGACTATGATCTTAGGGAACAAATTCCTAACAGGTGATGAAAAAAACACTATTTAATCACCTAGTTGTTAATTTCCGGATTAATTATTGACCAATGTGTATAAAACATTGTAGTTAGCCCCAGGTCATAAATATGAGTAATAATAACAAAAACCCTAAACCCACTGGCAAACCAATTATTACTGAATCAGGTGCCACCAGAGTTGTCAAGAAGAACAAAAACCTTAATAACGACAATTCAAATAATTCTCGCTAAAATCTACAATCCAAATTACAAATACCGTGGGATACACAAAATTTTAAGTCTGTGGAGAGGGAGTAAGATTCGTTCGCACTTGTGTGGAACAGCGATCGCATTTTCCCACCGATCCTTATACATCTGCCACCAAATCTTTTGTCTAGTATTTTTACCAACACCCACTCCAGCAGACTTTTAATCCCAGCTTCAAACAATCAACTGAATAATATTAATTTTTATTAACAAAATATAATTTTTACTATAAATAGTTAAGAAAATCTAAAGAAATTCCGATTGTATTTTACATATCTATACACTCACAGACAAAAGCGAGGGTAATACATAAAATCAAACAGCAAGGAGATTATGGATACAAGAGTAACACCCTTCCTTCTGCCTATAAAAGTTGGAAATATAAACTTTTTTGTGATTGAATCAGAGCAAGTATATACTTTTGTGTATTAGGATAGAATAATTAGTAAATAATAAAAATAACTTTTAATTAAGTTTGATTAACTTATATAGAGCAAATAAAAACCTTGATCCTAGTGGATCTAATAAAAAAAAATTGTCGCAGGCAAAACAAAATTTGAGTTCAATTGAAGAGGTAGATAAGGGAGTGAGTTCGCAAACCCTTACAAAAGATACGAGAAAACTACGCTACGATCCCCGGGAGTTCGCTCGCCAATATCGTCATCGCCCCTGGATAGCTTGGGGGCGAGCACTGAAAATTATTGGTGGCTTCTGTAAGTTTATCTTCTGCCTGAAGTGGGATGAATGGCAAGATCGAGTTGAACAAAATCAAACAAAACGTGCTATCCAGCTGCGTCAGTTATTAACTCGTCTCGGTCCTAGTTTTATTAAAGTCGGTCAGGCTCTATCAACAAGACCAGATTTGATCCGTAAGGATTTCTTGGAGGAACTGGTAAAATTACAAGACCAGTTACCACCCTTTGATAATGCGATCGCTCGCAGAATTATTGAAATGGAACTCGACCGTTCCGTTGAGGAAATTTTTAGTGAGTTATCGCCCCAACCCATTGCTGCTGCTAGTTTGGGTCAGGTATACCGGGGTAAATTGCACAGTGGTGAGGAAGTTGCAGTCAAGGTACAAAGACCCAATTTACGCCCCATCCTCACCTTGGATCTGTATTTAATGCGTTGGGCTGCTACTTGGCTTAGCCCCTGGCTACCTTTGAATTTAGGACATGATCTAACTTTGATTGTGGACGAATTTGGTACCAAATTATTTGAAGAAATTGACTACCTAAACGAAGGACGCAACGCCGAAAAATTTGCCACAAATTTCCGTAACGATCCTCAGGTAAAAGTACCAGCGATTTACTGGCGTTACACTTCTACCAAGGTTTTAACTTTAGAATGGCTCAATGGATTTAAACTCAACGATACTAAGGCTATTCGTGCAGCAGGTTTAGATCCAGAAGAAATTATCAGAATTTGTGTTACCTCTGGTTTACAGCAGCTATTGGAACATGGATTCTTTCATGCTGATCCCCATCCGGGAAATTTATTTGCCATGCCTGATGGCAGAATGGGTTACATTGACTTTGGCATGATGGATCAGTTGTATGAAACCAGCAAAGAAACATTGGTGGATGCAGTAGTACATCTGATCAATCAAGATTATACTGATTTAGCCGAAGATTATGTGAAGTTAGGTTTCCTAGCACCAGACACAGATATTCGCCCCATAGTACCGGCTTTAGAAATGTTATTGGGGAATGCAATTAATCAAAACGTCGGGGATTTTAACTTCAAAACTATCACCGATCAATTCTCGGAATTGATGTATGACTATCCATTTCGAGTTCCTGCTAAGTTTGCTTTGATTATTCGTTCTCTGGTAACTCAAGAAGGTATTGCCCTCAGCCTGAATCAGAACTTTAAAATTGTCGAGGTAGCATATCCCTACGTTGCAAGGCGATTATTAACAGGGGAATCTCCCCAATTGCGCCGACGACTGCTGAATGTCCTGTTCAAAGATGGTAAATTTCAATGGCAGAGACTAGAAAATTTAATTGCGATCGCTCGTACAGATAGTAATTTTGATGTACTACCCACAGCTAGGTTAGGAATACAATATTTACTATCGGAGGAAGGTCAATTTTTGCGGCGACAGCTAGTACTCGCACTCACAGAGGACGATAGGTTGCATACAGAGGAAGTCCAAAGATTGTGGGAATTAGTTAAAGATGATTTGCAACCTAATCGCTTATTCGATGCAGCGATCGGTATGTTAACAGAAATATCCCGAGAAAGAGCGGCTGCAATTTTACCCCAAGCAACATCTTTATTTCCCTTAGCACAAAATAAGTAATATCCTGTTAATGGTTGATAATAATTTACAGATCAGCCATTAGCAATTTTAGGATTAATTTAGCATTATGTACTATTACCCTCCCCAACCGCCTTATTTACTGGTATTTTTCGGTTTATTTGCTGCTTTTACCTGTGGTTTAGCACTCACCGAAACCTTAAAAACAATTGTAGAGAAATGGCAAGCAGATGGGGCAGAAAATTCTGATTCTCGTTTATTAGCCAGGAAATCTACCTTACCATTTATTGGTGTGACATTGGGTTCAGCTTTATTTCTGTGTTCTGGTTTAGGAGTATTTGGCTTTCCACCCTTACTTGCTTATGGTATCGGCTTACCAATTACAGCACTTACCTGTTGGTTAGTTTGGTCTCAGCTAGGTAGTATGTTAGTTTATGTGGAAAATAAAGGGATAAAATCTCTAGATTTAGATTCTTTGAATTAAGTAACGTTAGCAGTGCCAAGATACCCGAATTAATCAATAATTCGGGTATCTTATTTTCTGCGTACTTAACACTCCTTGCTCTCATAACGAACATAAGTAGTTAAACATAATTAATTACACAATGTCATTGCGAGTGTAACGGAGTGAAACGAAGCAATCACAAGGGTTAGGATAACTTCGCGTAGTTCGTAATAATGATAAATATTTTTGTTTGATTACTTATGGGAAGATATTCATGGTTGTTGACCCACCCGACTGACTAAGAGGCCACCCTTTGGGTATAAAGTATGTACTCGGCAGAGTATGCCCTTCGGGCACGCTTCGCGAACGGGGAAGACGTAAACCTAGCTGGTTAGCCATTGCTGTAAATCCAAGGTGAACGTGTCAAAACAAAAATCAAACTGCCTGCGGGAGGCGGGCGGCTGCGCGGGTTCCCTCACTGAGGGGATAAAGGCAGAAATGCCAGAGATGCTGTGTAAGACTCAGACCGGATTTGGTTCCGGATACCCATTTTTTTGGGATACCCAACGGAGCAACGGCGAGCGAGACGCGTTCGCGGAGCGTGCGCGTCAGCGCTTAGCCCAAGACGTAGCGTAAGCGGAGTCTGTGGGTACTTCACCATCTTCCTTCCCAAATCAAAAGCTGTCTGGAAGCTGCAACAAAACAATTGAGATGCTTCGGCGGGTAAAGAAAATGGTCATATGCTAATGCCATTTGTCTTGCAGCTTCACCATATGGTACTCTACCAATTCCTGTACCCAAACCAGGACAAGCAATAGTACTAATTTTGTTGTGGTAATTTTGGTTATGTTGTCGAACAGCTAAAAGCATAGCCCACATGGCTGTATAAGGAATATCTGTGCCAACAATAGTCATGGGAACCCGCATTGTTGGTGTATGAGCCAAAAATGGGTGCTGAGGATGTCCAGTTTCGACAATCATTGATGTTCCTACTGGTTGTTCTCCTAGATAATCTGCAAGTATACGTTGCTGGACTCTTTCCATTAAGGAAATACCAAAGAATTTGATGATGGCAGCATCTATTCCACCATCCATCATACCGAAAGAGTTAGCAGGACTAACTAAACAGTCAAAATTTGGTAACCATTCAAAGTAGTTATTAACTATTTCTACGTTGGGTAAATAATTGAAATGTTCTTGAAATGCTTCTGCTAATAATGAATTGGGTGCTACTAATATCAGTCTCAAGCTTTATTCCTCCGCTTGAATACCTATTATAGTAGTTCCAATTAATTTCTGTAGTGGGAGCCGGACAGCTCCCTATTAAAGTAATAGCTACTCTTAAACCGTTGCTAAGCCCCGTCTAATTTGAAAATAGGGAGTCAAGGAGTGAAGGAGTGAAGGAATTATTTTCATGCTTGGTTGCGTACCAATGTACTCTACGAGAAGGCTGCGCCTACATGAGGGACTACCTTGAAAACCTTAGTTTTATAACAGGATTTTGAGATTGCTTTTGAGCATCGCAATGACACATCAGAATAATTATAAACTTCAGATTCCAACATGGATGAGGTTTAAGAGTTTCAATCACCAAGATATTTTTTCCTCATTTGCTCCAATTCTTCATCAATTTTATTACTAGTTGGCGACGTTGATGGAGTTGGGGATGAAGATTTAGATTGATGATTTGGCGACTGATTACTACTCAAAAAGATAGTTTTCATCTCCTCCAACTCTAAATCGATTTGACTTGGAGTAGAGTTTACTGTGGGGAGAATTGTGAGTGATTGTTTTGGTGGTGTGGTAGAAATGTTAGGTTTCGCTATTCTTGGAGTTTGAGAATTAATATCTTGGATAACTTTCTCTGCACTGTGGTAACGTCTGGCGGGAATAGTTACCAGCATCTTGTCCAGAATTTGGCTTAAGCTCGCACTCACAGGTTGTTGTAAGAATTGTTGCCAAATCCAGGTATCATGATTAACATCATATAATTCAAAAGGCGATCGCCCGGTGAGTAAGCGCAGACAAGTAGCCCCTAAACTGTAGATATCGCTAGCAAAAATCGCTTGTCCTCTCATTTGTTCTGGTGCAACATACTCGGGACTACCAATACTCGTACCAGTACGGTTGATGGCTGTTTCAGTCACAAATTTAGACGCACCAAAATCTACTAATACGGGTTGCTGGTTACTGCGATAAATAATATTTTCTGGTTTAATATCCCGGTGAATAACTTGCCTGTCGTGACAAAATTGTAACACTGGTAACAAATCTTGTAATAGCTGCCAAATCTGATTTTCTTGCCAAATACCCCTTTGAGACAATTCCTGAGCTAAATTTTGTCCTGCAATAAATTCTTGTATCAGATATTGGCGATCGTCTTGGTTAAAATATGCTAAGAGTTCGGGAATTTGTGGATGTTTACCCAACTCATCTAGCCTTACAGCCTCTTGATTAAATAACTCTACAGCCTTTTGCACAGTACTAGTGCCCTGTGCTTGAGGATAAAATTGCTTAATTACACAACTAGGTTGGGATGGTTTATGTTCATCCAGGGCGAGGAATGTTCTACCAAAGCCACCTTGTCCAATGGGTTTCAGTGGACGATAGCGTTCTTTCAGCAGTAGGGGTGAACCACAGCTAATACAAAATTTACTATTTTGGGGATTTTGAGGACTGTGACAGGAAGGATTAAGGCAATAGCTCATGTTCGGGACAAGGAAGTTCCTTTCTATATTGTGCCCCGTTCTTGTCCGAGGCAGATATATATATCAAATTGTGAATAAATACTACGCGAACAGGACAAATTTCACAAGTAATATGATTTCCGCTTTAATGCTTGTAATGACATTAGCATAGCTCCTATGTTGCTGTTCCCTCTGGAGAAAGTGAAAGAGGATAGGGGTTTGAGGTTGATCAAACTGGCATCTAATTTTTTTTAGAGCCGAAAAAATGAAAATTTCTCTGCATATCACCACAGTGCTTTATAAAATTGGTTTTATATTTGTTGTTCCATAACAATTAGAGTTAACCGTATCAATAAGATTACAGTTAACCGTACTATTGATTAATCCTATTTTATCGGTCGGTATTCATCAATAATTAAGTGATAAAAACCGAATTCACAAGGTTTTTAATTATCACTAATATAAGTGTAAAAGCAATGATAAATGTAATCACTAACTAGATAAAACAACTAGGAGTTAGAAATTATGGCTATTGTCCGTTACAATCCTTGGGCTGAAATGAATACTCTCCAACGTCAAATTGACCGATTATTTGCAGATTTTCAATCACCAACATCTAGAACCCCAGCAGCAGAATTGACCGAAACAGAGGATGCATTACACCTGAAACTAGAACTTCCTGGTATTGAAGCAAAAGATGTAGATGTTGAAGTTACCGAAAATGCAGTTAAGGTAGTTGCAGAACGTAAAATAGAACATAAAGAAGATACACGTTCTGAGTTTTATTATGGCAAATTCCAGCGTGTAATTCCTCTAAAAGCTAGAATTCAAAATACCAATGTTACTGCTGATTATAAAAATGGTATTTTGCATCTGACACTACCCAAAACTGTAGAAGAAAAGAGCAAGGTAGTTAAGGTTAACTTAGAACAGAATTAAGGTTGTGATTAACCTCATTGAGTGTGACTTTGTTTGTATGTGTGTGTAAGCCTGGTTGTTGATTCAACTGGGCTTTTTTGTTGCAGCTAGGTAATAATTTGGCTCAAATAGCGCGCGCTACAATACGGATATACGGACTTTATCATTCATTACCCAATATCCTATATACTATCTTCTGGTTTCTATATCCGACTTCTAACCTATAAGAAGTTAGGAATCTACTACCTCTGCAAATCTCATCTTGATCTTTAATTTATCTCAGTGAGCTATTGATACAAATCCTATAAATTTCCCTATCCCCTAATATTTTAGATACCCCAAATAAAATGCACAATCACTACTTCTATCGTCAAATCCAACTATTTCTTGTCACCGCCTTAGTCACTCTCGCAGGTTGTAACACACCAACCACAAATAATGGAGATACTTCACCAACTCCAACCACAACAAGTACCTCATCTCCTACCGAGAGTCCCGTTTCACAAGCACCTAGCAACGTCAATGTCAATCCTTCCCAACTCATATCCCCCCAAGGAATTGGTAAGGTGCGCTTAGGAATGACTTACGGAGAACTGAAGCAATCATTAGGTTCCAAAGCTACCTTTAAAGTCAAATCACCCTTTATGGTAGGTTCGGATGCGATCGCTGTTAATCAGAGTGACAAAACCTTATACCATATCCTGTACCCCACTGGCACTACTTTCTCAAATAGCAGTAGGATTACCAATGTATTGACTGAAAGCCCTGAGTATCGCACGGATAAAGGGGTAGGAGCAGGAACAAAAATCAAAGATGCAGAGGCTGCTTACGGTAAAGCGACTTTATCCTACAATACAGCCACTGAGTCGCGGGAGTATGTGAAATTTGCAGACTACAAGCAACGTTATATATATTTCCGTCCCTTAGCAACAACTGCTCAACCTTTTGCAGGAATCTACACATCCCCACCCCAGGAATTGAACAAAACCAACCAATTTCATGAAGATGCTGTAATTAAATCAGTACAAATTATCTGTCCCCCAACAGCTTGTACATAATCTGTAGCTCGTAGCGAACAGAAAAACCTCATTTGTTCTTTGTATATTATGATTTTTGAGGCTTTTGCTGTGATTTCGGAAATGACCTTAGGAATTATTGAACCTTACAATTGTGGATTTCTAGAAATTATCCCCGAAGGTGATGGAAGTGACTACTGGCTAATTGCAGGAGTACACATCAATGGGGAAGCATATCGCCCTAGTCCTCGACTGTATCGTAGCGAGCGATCAGCATTAATCAAAGCACAAAAAATTTATGATTGGATTGTCAACCATGAAACTCAAATTCAAGGTTGGGGATGTTGGTGTTCTGATTTGAAAATTACTCTCTGGCATCAACCTAAGGAATATCCTAGCTGCCCTTTATATTAATTACCTCCCAACGCCCATCAGAAGCCTACAGGAGGAGCAATAGTTAACATTGAGACAATTTCATCAAAAGCTGCTTTCAAGGCGGTAGCATGGGCACCTAGAATGACACCAAAACCCAAACAAGCGATCGCAGCAATATACATGAAAATAATAGTGCCAGTAGACATAGATACGGTTGCTCCTGGTATTTTTCGTTTACAGACACTTGATTCACAAATTTTAATAGAACAAAATAATTGAATTTATTCTGGCTCGGCAATATCTAAAATACTATGGGTATCGGGTTAAAGGTTAAAAACGAGCGCGGCAGGACTCGAACCTGCGACCGACTGCTTAGAAGGCAGTTGCTCTATCCGGCTGAGCTACGCACCCACATATACATTTTTGGTTTTGGGAAAAGTGACCTAAGACATTATATCTTTCCCTGAAACAGAATGCAATCTTTCAAACATCTAATTAATCTTAACAAAATTTTTCTCAAATCTATTTGACTCTATAGATTTGAGAAAAATTTAGCAGATTGATTGTGAGGTCGGGTATATTATGTTGTCAGTGGGTTAAATTTATATGTTTTTGTCT
>NZ_FYBH01000243.1 GCF_900185595.1 Calothrix rhizosoleniae SC01 | reverse complement strand
AACCTACTTATCAGGGAAGATACTACTTCAGCCATTGTTTGATAATCGTAATAGCCTTGGGTCATTAAAAGGTCGTAGTAATCAGTAATACTATTATATTTGTTTTTAGTTGATTCTACTGAAGAAATTGTATTGTACATTATTTTTTATGTTTTGAGTTTGAATGCGAGAGTATCCTACCATATGATTTGTACCACACTCAAATTAATTGTTTTTAGGGTGGAATTATTGTTATTTAGCTTAACAAAAAGTATCAGATAATATTTACAATTTATTGTATTTGTTCTACCACATTTTTTATCTAAAAAAGCAGAAATAACAGGCTAAAAATAATAAATTATAAGGTTTTTAGCGCTTAATTATTGTTGGATTTTGCGACAAGTTGGCGGTGTCGAATAAGTTACTGCAAAATGTTGTTATTGACCAAAAAATAGACTGGATACAAGCCCCTGGATTTATCGATGGGGTAACTGTTAGCGCAGCTCCGATCCAGGAGGCTAACTGATAACTGAAATGACATTCTCTCACTGCCTTCGCGCAACCCTTGGAACCGTTCTGGTGTAGCGGGAGTCTTCTCTCGGAGTTTAGGTCAATATTCGACGTAGCTATTACTGGCTAAGTACACGATAAGATGTAAAATTTACTACTATCCCTTTATTATTCCTTGTTATTGAGATTTGCAAATAAATGGTTATATCAAAGCGTCAATTATTCTTACTTTTAACAGCAATGTCTACTGTGATATCTGTCGCAACATCACCCATACCAGCTTTCAGCCAAACAGATGTTACAACAAATACTGCTGTTCAAATGAATGTGTGGCAAGCCATATTTCTTGGTTTTGTGCAAGGAGCCACGGAATTTTTGCCCATTAGCAGCACCGCTCATTTAAAAGCAGTACCAGTGATGTTGGGCTGGGGAGATCCTGGGGTAGCATTTACTGCTGTGATTCAGTTGGGTAGTATTGCTGCCATCCTCTGGTATTTTTGGGGTTTGTTGGTGGAAGTGATTAAAGGGGCTGGGGGTGCAATAGCTCGCTCTGACTATCAAGACAATAACTTTCGCATTGCCCTAGGAATTGCCATTGGCACTCTCCCCATTGTATTTTTAGGATTATTAATTAAAAAGTTTTTTGCTCAGTTTTATGATGCTAACTTGCGGAGTATGGCAACAATTGCGATCGCATCCATTTTTATGTCCTTATTAATGGGATTAGCAGAACAAATGGGTCAACGTCAGCGCAATTTTGAAAAACTGGGTATGAAAGATGGTATACTCATGGGCCTAGCTCAAGCTTTGGCTCTAGTTCCAGGAGTTTCCCGTTCTGGTTCAACTTTAACTGGGGGATTATTTATTGGTTTAGAAAGAGAAACGGCTGCTCGTTTTTCATTTTTGTTGGGGATTCCTGCAATTACCCTCGCAGGCTTAGTAGAACTCAAAGATCTGTTAGATATAGGAGTAGGAGATGCTGGCATAGCAACTCTAATAGCTGGAGTAATTTCATCAGCTATATTTTCCTACCTAGCAATTGATTGGTTACTGCGCTTTCTCCAAACCAGAAGTATATGGATATTTGTTTGGTATCGACTTATATTTGGTGTCTTAATTTTAGGTGCAATTGGTACACAACTACTGGTTAATTCCTAATTACTCTCTTTCTGCCAGAAGAATACTGATTGAAGTAACCACAAAGACGCAAAGAACGCAAGGGAAGAAGAAAAAGCAAAAGAAAATAAGTAATCTTACACTACTGAAGGGAGTAATACTCCCTCACTCCTTCTCTCCCTCACTCCCTCCCTCTTTCACTTCCTCCCTTCTCCCATGATTCGCCCTGCTCGCATTACTCAAGTACTACCAGATTCAATCGCTGCTGAAGTTGGATTCACTTCTGGAGATGCCATTGTCAGTATTAATGGTAGCCAGCCACGGGATTTAATTGATTATCAGTTTCTTTGTGCTGATGAAATTTTGGAACTAGAGGTGTTAGATGAAGCTGGTAAAACCCATCACATAGAGATTGAGAAGGACTATGATGATGACCTGGGGTTGGAATTTGAAACAGCCTTGTTTGACGGTTTAATTCAATGTAATAACCGCTGTCCGTTTTGTTTTATCGATCAACAACCACCAGGAAAGCGAGAAAGTTTGTATCTCAAGGATGATGATTACCGACTCAGCTTTTTATATGGCTCCTATCTTACCCTAACTAATTTAACGGAAAAGGAATGGCAACGCATTGAGCAAATGCGTCTGTCTCCTTTGTATGTTTCAGTTCATGCTACAGAACCAGAAGTCCGTACCAGATTGTTGAAAAATCCCCGTGCTGCTCAAATTTTGTCTCAATTGGAGTGGTTTCAATCACGACGGCTGCAAATTCACGCACAAATAGTCTTGTGTCCTGGCATTAATGATGGCATTCACTTGGAACAAAGTCTACGTGATTTAGCGTCCTTTCATCCAGGTGAAGTGCCTGCGGTAGCATCGGTGGCAGTGGTCCCAGTGGGGTTAACTAAGTTTCGTCCTCAAGAGGATGAATTAATACCTGTGACTAGGGAAAAAGCTCGAGAAGTAATTTCCCAAGTGCGATCGCTGCAAGAGGAATTTCGCCAAAAATTTTATTCTACCTTTGTTTGGTTAGCGGATGAATGGTTCTTAATTGCAGGGGAGGATTTACCATGTGAATCTGAATATGAAGACTATCCCCAAATTGATAATGGTGTTGGTTCTATTCAGTTGTTTATCAAACAATTTATAGATGTTGCCAATCAATTATTGCCTGCAAAAGTACCACCCCGTAAATTCACTTGGGTAGTGGGTAATGCTGTAGAAAGGGCATTTCAACCCATCTTGCAACGCTTGAATCAGGTTTCTGGTTTAGAGGTGGGGATGTGTGCCCTATCTAGTGATTATTGGGGACAGAGTATAACAGTTACTGGTTTACTTACTGGTCACGATTTAATTACTAAGCTCAAGGGGCAAAATTTAGGAGCAGGAATCTTATTACCAACAGTAATGCTCAAACATGGAGAATTGGTATTTTTAGATGATATCAGTGTTGCACAAGTATCCCATCAATTGCATACGCAAATATTTCCCATCGCCGGGGTGGAAGAATTTATCAAAACCTGTATTTCTCCCATAGTTGTATCATAAAGATAAATCATAAAATTAGTTATTTAAATCGAAATTTTGTTTAGTTACAAAAATAAAATAAAAAATATAATAATTTACAAAACTTGAAAATTGAAATGGAACGGCAATTTAGGAGATCATAGTGGCAATCAGAAAAAACGATAGTAAAAATAAAACATCAAAGCTACAGAAAGTAGGGTGTTTAATTTTTAAGTTACAGTTTTTACTTTTTGGTTTTTGCCACATTGTACCTGTATCAGCAACAGATAACCAACCCGTATTAAGTATTGTTCAAACCCCCGAAAATACTCAGCAGTGGCAAGGAATTAGCAAACGCTTGCAAGCGGCTGGTGTGAAATATTGTGTAATTCCCCTGAATCAGGTTAGGAGTATGGCTGATTGGGGCGATCGCACAGTGCTATTTTTACCGAATGTAGAGGTATTAAATGCAACTCAGGCAATTGCTTTAGAAGAATGGATGGGTAATGGAGGGCGGTTAATTGCGAGTGGCCCGGTAAGTAGTTTATCATCTCCAGGAGTAAGGCAATTAATGCAATCCCTATTGGGTGCTTATTGGGGATTTAGTCTGAATCAGCCTCAAGAATTAAAGCCATCGCCAGCTAAGACCCAAAGATGGGCAAATAGTAGTGAGTTATTTGGTCAAGTTAGGGGTGGTGTTGTTGTTCCTAATGATGTCACAGGAGCAACGGCTGCTGTCTGGAACTCTCAAAGCAATTCTGCTGCGGTTGTAGCAACTCCCCGTTCTACTTTCTTTGGCTGGCGTTGGGGGGTAGATAAGGTAGCAGCTGTAGATTTAGATACTGCATGGTTAAAAGCTACTCTCAAACGTTATCGCATTCGGGGTAAAACTGCTGCTAGGAAGGTTGCAGGGGCTGATACAAAATGTTCTACCTCCATTGCCAAATTACCTGGTTCTTCTCAGCAGCAGAGCAACCAGCCATCACAATCAAGACAAACCAGGGTAGATAAAGTTAGCCGGAGCAAACCAGAGAAAAAAAATGTTCCTGTATCGACTAATTCTGGTTCCATTGTTCCCAAAAAAACAGCAATTGCTCCCACACCCAGAGCAATTCCCTCTGCTCCTATTTTCAAGTCTGAAGATGATATTGACCGTTTGCAAGAGAATTTGGGTGTGGATGTACGTCCCAATTCCCGGAAACCACTGAGCCGCCGGGAAGCTTTTATTCTCCAGCAAGAGTTGAAAAGTTTAATTGGTAGGGTAGAAAGCTCCCACCTAGCGGCTCTCACTGCCAACTCTGGAACGATCGCTAATAATCCCATTTATAGTAAAGCACAGCCCGTGGGATTTGCCAGTGTTAAACCTGGAGTCATACCAAATAACACCCAGAAAACCTTAGTTAGAGCCAAGCAAATAGCCAATAGTTTGCCCCAATTAGTCGCGCAACGAAGATATGCCCAAGCTCGCCAACAGTGGTTAAATGCGAAAGTTGCCTTATTGCGAGAATTTCCCATCGATCGCCGGTTAGCACAGCCAGAAATTCGGGCCATGTGGTTGGATAGAGGAACTATAGTCCGTGCTGGTAGCGAGGAAGGATTAGCCAAGATATTCGATCGCATGGCACAATCTGGAATTAACACAGTATTTTTTGAAACCTTAAATTCTAGTTACACCATTTATCCCAGTAAAGTTGCACCCCAATCTAACCCATTGATTCGCGGTTGGGATCCCCTAGCAGCAGCAGTAAAGCTAGCTAAAGCTAGGGGTATGGAATTACACGCTTGGGTATGGGTATTTGCCGCAGGTAATCGCAACCATAATAAACTACTGAATCTCCCCAGTAACTATCCAGGGCCAGTATTAGCAGCTAATCCAACTTGGGGAAACCGCGATCGCCAAGGTAGAATGATACCTCAAGGGAAGAAAAAGCCATTTTTTGACCCAGCAAATCCCCAAGTACAAAGGTATTTGCTCGACCTCTATGAAGAGATAGTCACCCGGTATGAAGTGGATGGTCTGCAACTAGATTACATCCGCTATCCCTTCCAAGATCCAGCTAGGGGGCAAACCTACGGATATGGTGCGGCATCCCGGTCTAAATTTAGACAGTTAACAGGGGTCGATCCGATTAATATTACCCCCAGTCAGAGGGGAATGTGGCAAAAATGGACAGAATTTCGCACCCAGCAAGTTGACAATTTCGTTGCTCAAGTCTCGCAAAGACTACGGAAGAAAAATCCCAAATTAATTTTATCTGCTGCTGTGTTCCCCTTACCAGAACGGGAACGGATTCAAAAATTGCAACAGGATTGGGAAGTATGGGCAAAACGGGGTGATGTAGACATGATTGTACCCATGACTTATGCCCTAGATACCATCCGTTTTCAGCGACTAGCTCAACCTTGGATTGCTGCGAGTAAATTAGGTTCTAGTTTATTAGTGCCAGGGATTCGTTTACTTTCCTTACCTACCTTGGGAGCAGTGGATCAAATTCAGTTAATCAGAGATTTACCTGTGAATGGTTATGCTCTATTTGCGGCGGAGAACTTACACAACGAATTACACAAAGTTTTTAGCAGCACCCAAGGTCAAGTTGTGAGAAGTAAAACTGAACCTATTGCTTATCGTCAACCTTTTAAAACCGCAGCCATTCGCTATGATGCTTTGCAGAGAGAATGGCAATTGGTAGAGGGTAAAAAACAGCTAAACTTAGATGAAAATACCTTATCAACATTTAAATCCCAGGCAAAGAGCTTGGACAGTATTTTGAATAAATTAGCCGCAGAACCGAAATCGAGCTATATAGTTGCAGCTAGAGCTACCTTAGCTCGTTTTCAATCTCGATTCCGGATTTGGATGCGGGTACATG
This sequence comes from Calothrix rhizosoleniae SC01, assembly GCF_900185595.1. Taxonomy (GTDB): domain Bacteria; phylum Cyanobacteriota; class Cyanobacteriia; order Cyanobacteriales; family Nostocaceae; genus Calothrix_A; species Calothrix_A rhizosoleniae. The sequence continues at coordinate 3,180 of NZ_FYBH01000243.1, read as the reverse complement.
GTGAAAAGAATCCCTATCAAGTCAAGGTGTGGGAAAATCGGTTGATTGCAATAGAAAAGTTGTTGCGTTACGGGGAAAGGGCGCAATCTCGTAATTGACGGGGTGTGTTCACATAGAGATCTTGAACAATAAATTGATTGTAGGGGCACGGCATCCAAGATATTCTTTACATATGCAATAATCTTAACCACGCCCTGCCCTTGTTGCGTTATGGGGAAAGAGCGCAGTCGTAATTGACGGGGTGTGTTCACAATAGAGATATTGAACAATAAATTGATTGTAGGGGCACGGCATCCAAGATATTCTTTACATATGCAATAATCTTAACCACGCCGTGCCCTTCCTGATTCGATGTTTATAAACAAAAAGACTGGTAATTTTTCAATGGTATCAAGGATATGGGCACGGCGTGGTTCATTTTTCTCGTTCCTTAAGTTATCATGTCGATGCCGTGCCCCTACGGGGTTATGTGTTTTTCGATGATTGATATAAATAATAAATCGCTGACTATTCGATGTTTATAAACAAAAAGACTGGTGATTTTTCAATGGTATCAAGGATATGGGCACGGCGTGGTTCATTTTTCTCGTTCCTTAAGTTATCATGTCGATGCCGTGCCCCTACGGGGTTATGTGTTTTTCGATGATTGATATAAATTGCTGACTGAAATATGGTCGGGGAATCACGCTGATGGCTGGAGATTTTAAGTTTTTACGGCAAATATACAACTCTTTCGACCCCTTTCAACCTTTACCCGCAGATGATCCGGCTTATGTTGATTGTCGGGAAGTGCGGGGAGATGGGGATATTTTGGTGGAGGTGGGGAGGGATATATTATATTCTGAGAGGATGACTACTCAATTGTATGCTGGTCATCGTGGAGCTGGTAAATCTACGGAATTATTTCGTCTGCAAAAGTACTTGGATGAAAGGGGCTTTTTTGTAGTTTATTTCGCTGCTGACGAACAGGATATTGAACCAGAAGACGCTCAATATACTGATATTCTCCTGGCTTGTACCCGACATTTACTCGAAGCTTTAAAAGGCGCAAACCCCGCACCTTTGTTAAATTGGTTAAAATCCCGTTGGCAAGATTTAAAAGATTTAGCACTGGCTGAGGTGTCTTTTGATAAGTTGAGTGTAGATTTGCAAATTGCTCAATTCGCCAAGATAACAGCCAACCTGAGAACCGAACCTACCCAACGTCACAAAATTCGCCAGTTAATCAACCCCCATACAGTAACTTTGATTGAGGCGTTGAATGAATTTATCAAGGATGGGAAAAAGAAGTTACCAGAGGGATACGAGCAAGTAGTAGTTATTGCTGATAACTTAGATAGGATTGTCCCCGTACCCCAAGAAGATGGACGTACCAATCATGACCAAATTTTTATAGATCGTAGCGAACAACTCAAGGCTTTAGATTGTCATATAGTTTACACCGTACCAATTTCTATGGTTTATTCTAACCGGGCTACGGATTTACGAGATACTTATGGTGCGGATGCTCAAGTTTTACCCATGATTATGGTGCAAACCCCTGATAATCAGCCTTTCCAAAGGGGTATTGATAAAATTACAGAAGTCCTGCAAAAACGTATTAAGCGTGTGAAGGATGAAATGTCCATTGTGGATATGTTCCAGGAACAAGAAGGATTACAGCAATTGTGCTTAATGAGTGGGGGTCATGTACGAAATTTGTTACTGTTAATGAAAGAAGCGGTAAAGTACACTGATACCCTCCCCATTGGCAATAAAGCCTTACAGCGTTCCATTAGCGAAGCCCGCAATACCTACCGGAATACGGTTTATGCTAATGAATGGGAAGCATTGGCAAAGGTTTATCAAACTAAGCAGATCGAAAATGATGATTTGTACCGCAATTTGTTGTTTCAGCGTTGTATTTTAGAATATCGTTATATCAATGAGCAAGAAGAGATTCAATGTTGGTATGATATTCATCCCTTGATTAAGGGGATTAAGGAATTTCAAAATGCCTATGCAGCGATAAAGTAGGGTGGGCATTGCCCACCTTACCATGTCACCCAACCAACCGTGATTATGAGCCTAGAACTAACGGATTGGGATAAAGATTTACCACCGGAACCAGAGGAAGAATATCAAGCCTTAGTCCGCACTCTCCAATGGACGGATGGTTTTGGTTTGTTGTTTGTTCGTTGCTCTCCCAGTAAAGGGGAAGAGTTAATTAACAAGGTTCAAGGAGAAATTAGGGATAAAAATATTCAGGTTTTGCGGTTGCAAGAACCCGTTGATAATTTATATGAGCGAATTGAGAAATTAGAAAACCGAGACAATATTGATATTTTATTTATTACTGGGTTGGAGTCTTCATTTTATGCCTACGAGGAGTCTAAAAGGTTAGTTGATTGGCTTAGTAAAGATGTTTATTCCTACAGTTGGAAAAGTGTACCACCAGTGTTAATGAACCTGAACCAACAACGGGAAAGGTTTAAAGATAACTTTAATATCTGCTTTGTTTTCCTCTTACCCCTATTTGGAATTAAATATTTTATCCAACGCGCTCCCGATTTTTTTGACTGGCGTTCTGGTTCCTTTGAGTTTCCCACAGATTTAGAAAGTTTAGAGCAAGAATCATCTCGTGTGATTCAAGAAGGGAGTTATAAAAAATATCTCAGTTGGACTCCGGAAGCCAGAACTAAAGAAATAATCAAAATTCAAGAATTAATTGCACAAGAATATCAAACACCAAGCCGGAAATCAGAGTTATTCTTTGAACTGGGACTTTTATCTCATGCTGATGAAGATTATATAGCAGCGCTCGTATCCTATGATAAAGTACTGGCAATTAAACCTGACTATCACCAAGCTTGGTACAACCGGGGTATTGCTCTAGGTAATTTAGGAAGATATGAAGAAGCGTTAACGAAGTTCAGCGAAGCTATCGCATCTTGGGATAAAGCCCTTGCTATTAAACCTGACTATCAAGATGCTTGGTACAGCCGGGGTATTGCTCTAGGTAATTTAGGAAGATATGAAGAAGCGATCGCATCCTATGATAAAGCTGTGGCGATTAAACCTGACTATCACCAAGCTTGGTACAACCGGGGTATTGCTCTAGATGATTTAGGAAGAAATGAAGAAGCGATCGCATCCTATGATAAAGCGGTGGCTATTAAACCTGACAAACATGAAGCTTGG
>NZ_FYBH01000015.1 GCF_900185595.1 Calothrix rhizosoleniae SC01 | reverse complement strand
GATGGGCTTAAGTCAACATGATCTTTAAATGCGATCGCCATATCTTGTTGGGGCATATCTGCTGGATGAATACCAGCAGCGAAGGCAATCAGGGTAGCTCCCAGGCTGTAGAGATCGGCGGCGGGACTAGCATAACCACCAAATTGTTCTGGGGGCATGTAGCCATAAGTACCTACCACAGTAATCGTTTTTCCGGCTCTGCTGGCTAAGGTTTGAACAGAGCCAAAATCCACTAAATAAGGGCGGTCTGCCAAAATAATATTACTAGGTTTAATATCGCGGTGAATGACTGGTGGTTGTCGCTTGTGGAGAAAAATGAGTATCTTTAGTAAATCTTGAGCAATATTTTTTATTTGTCTTTCAGTAAATTTACCTTGTAAGTTCATATGTTCTTCCAGGGATTTACCTTTGACATAACTCTGAACTAAGGCATAACTTTTATGGGATGAATCTAGTTCAAAGTAATCTATGTAACGAGGAATTGCCGGATGTTCTAGTACTTTTAGGGTTTCTGCTTCCCGTTGAAACAGTTTGAGGTCTTCCCATGCAAAATCACTACTAAAGGTCAAGAGTTTTACAATAACTAACTGTTGAGTTTCTAAGTCACGAGCCAGAAGAGTACGTCTTCCTGCCTTTTTTCCCAATTGTTGCTGAATTGCATAGCGTTGCTGAAGTATTTCTTCTGTCACCCACCGCACTCCTCGCGCTGACCTTTAATTTTGGTTATAACCCAGGTTTTTAGTAATCGACAATTGGGTATTTACAGTGTTGCGCCCATTCGATGCGTTTCTTCCATTCGTAGCGGGTGGTGCGCTGCCAGTGGGGATGCTCCTAAGAAATCGCCAGGTTTCTTAGGAGAGGGATAATACCAAGAGAGAAAAATAATTGGGACAGATGGAAAGAAAGAAAAGCTTATGTAGTAAATCTTTCACAATCTAAAATCCAAAATCTAAAATGCCATAATAAGTGCCAGCACTACCCTTATAGAACTTACAAATGGCACATTTATAAGCATAGAGAGTGTGGCACTTTGATAAATACTTTGTAAATTAGGGCTTCTAGTGTCACGCACCGACCACCAATTTTGACAATATTGTAAGTCCTACCTCATTCAGAATGTTCCAGATATATGTATCCCTCTTTCAGGGTCAAGTAAACTTTATACAAAGTTAGCATTGTGATTCAGGTCGAAACCAGAATATACATCATAAACGATAGCAACCAGGTCATTCTTTCCATTCGTACTATGGGATATGTAAGCATCACCAGAAGAAATACCGACATGATATTCGCCGACAGAACCGTGGAGTTCTAAAATATCCTCACCAATTGTGAAATCCTTAACTTCAGCAAAGTCATATTTTCCATCCGCAATATAATATGCCTGATGAGAATTTCCAAGTACAAAGATATCTGCGTCACTTCCACCTATAAGAACATCTTTCTCATGTGCTCCAACAGCGTAGGAATCACTTCCGATAATTCTATCCTCACCACCACCACCAATGATGGTGTCATGACCAGCTCCCCCAATTAGGTAATCATTACCATCATAATGACTACCTTCATAAACATAATCGCCATAGATGATATCGTTATCATAGCCTCCTTTGACAGTATCTGACCCACCACCAGCTTTAATCCAGTCATGACCTTTACCACCATCGATAGTGTCATTACCAGAAACACCCCAATAGTAGCCATCTCCTAAAATTGTGTCGTGACCCTTGCCACCTTCAATATAATCTTTGCCAAGACCACCTTCAATATCATCGTTACCATGATAACCATCTAAATGATTATCGTGCTTGTCTCCTTCGAGAGTATCATTTCCTGTAGAACCAATGGCTTTCTCGATGTTGTAAATCTTTTCTTTACCTGAAAAACCTGAAAAAGTAACAACACCTTTTTCTAAGTTTAAATGCAGGTCATTGTGGCGAGCAGCATAGGAGACAGTGTCGTAGCCATCACCACCATCAATGGTATCATAGCCGTAGCCACCATCAATGTAATCATTTCCACCCCTACCATTAATATAGTCTCTACCATGATAACCCTCTAGATGATTGTCACCATCATCTCCATAGATAGTGTCATTTCCCTGAGAACCAATGACTTTCTCTATATTGTGTATAGTTTCAGTGTCCTGTGTATTTGAACTGATGTAATTATCATCATCATCATCGTCATCGTCATCATTATTATTACTCCAATAGGTTGCAAAGGAGACAATACCTTGTGCTAAGTCTAGATAAACATCATTGCTTCGGGCTGCATAGGAGACAGTATCATAGCCACTACCACCATCAATGTAATCTAATCCATAGCCACCATCGATGTAATCGTCACCACTTCCACCGTGAATACTGTCTCTACCATTGCCACCATAGAGCCAGTCATTACCAGCACCACCTTCGATGATGTCATCGCCATCATAGCCTTTGACAGTGTCATGTCCTAGACTGGCGTATATTTTATCGTTGTAGTGAGTACCTTCAATGTAATCATCCCAGATAGTGCCATAAATGACATCATCGCCCAGATTATTGATTAAAGTATCTCCTCGCAGTTCAACCAAGCTAGTATTCGTTTGTACTATAACTAGCTGGGTATCATAACTAAAAGTACGTTCATAAGTACCAAAAATAGCTAAGGCAGTTACAGAGTCTATGCCATTGTCACCATCAATATCAGTCTCTCCAAAGCTTGTAAAGCTAACATTGCCACTAGAACTAGACTGGAATTCACCTGTTCCCTCAGAAGAAATTAAATCACCTGTGAGACCGAAATAATCTATTAATATGGGATTATCATCGCCATTTGAGATGTCTAACACCATAAAAGTCGTTTTTGAACTAGCCGTGGAATATTCAGTATCAGGATTTTCAATTTCTTTAGCTAATAGATCTAAAGATGCTGTAAATTCAAAAGAGAAAACTTGACCTGCTGCAACATTAAACTGAGCAACTACTTGAGTTTCACTTGTGCTACTTGCTTGAAAAGCTCCATCTTCCCCTGTGGCAGTATTTTCAGTGAACAAATTGGTAAAAGCTGGATCATTGATAAAAGTAGCATCAGCCTCAGCGATTGCTTGAGCCACACCACCGTTGACTAGAACATCTAACAGGGCGGAACTTGAACCTTCTTCTGTGGAGTTTTGACTATAGCTGAAAAATTGAGCACTTCCTGTTGCCTCTGCAAATAGAGGGTCTAAACTTGTTATTGAATTAACAGGGTATAAAAATTTTATTTCTCCTGTATTGCTCGACATTATGTATTCTCCTGTAATTATATATCGTTAAGTTTCAGTGGAATTTCAACATCCAAGTTGAATGCCTATAGATGATGGTGATAGTGTTTTTTCGCACAAATTAAATACAGCCTCATATATGTAAATCTTTGTTCCTTACAAATAGATGCGTAAATAATGATGGAAGTAGTTTCCCTGACAATGCTTATAATTACTCTTGGTGAGCAAATTAATACCAATTCAATTCAATAAATGATTGCACTACAATCAATTAATTGATGTAGAAACGAAGTAATTCCGCGTTCCTACAGAAATCTATGATATTGCCTAATTGCTTGAAATAGGTATCATTTTTTTTGAAAATACCTTCAATATCATATGGTTAAATTTACTGAATATCTAGTGCTAACATCAGAAATTTACCTAAAATTATTTTTTTCTTTATTAAAAAAATATTTTTTTAATGATGCAGCAAAAAGCACACTGTTGATTGTTTTATGTTAATCACTCTGAAAAATTTCTCTGCCGTGGATACACGGCAATGCAATAAAAAGTAAAACTGGGGAAGCTAAATATACATCCTGTTATTATATAGCAACAATACCAGCATTTCCATTTCCACATGGGAAATATAGGTTCTATTGCTCAAGCATAGTGCTATATCTTTGTGCCGTTGTTTTGCAATTTGCGATCGCGGAGTGGTAAATTATAATTTAATTGAAAGATAAAATTATTTGTTTAAAAATATTTTTACATTACTAATTTAACTCCAAAATTGTATATATAAGCTTATTTCTATGATGAATTTTACGCTAGATTAGTTCTAATAGGATCAAACTGTATATTTCAAGAAGGTAATCAGTAATTGCTGATTGGGCATTATTGCGAATTAAGGACTTATCTATGGGAAGCCAGAAACTTAAGTGTTTTGTAGATTTATATTGTTCATAACAATGATTTATCTGAAAAGCATAGTGGATTTGTTTAATTCGTAGCTACTGTTAGCTTCAATATCAAATTTTACCAATTATCTAATTTTGTGATTAATTTTGTCTTAATTTTCCTGTAAGCTATGAAGTCTTCTGAGTCTCAATCTGATTCTGAACAAAATTTGCCAGAACTATCCTTTGAACCCACTAATAAACAGGAAGGATGGCTATGGTTATTTTTTGCAGTTCTCATAGTAATTAGTGGAGGTGCAGCCTTAGGACTTTTGATGAGTCCAGAACATCAAATTTCATCACAGACTAGCAATACAATTAAAGCCAAGCGAGTTAAAATATCAACAGTTGGAGTCGGTACAATTGAGGAAAGTTCTGATTATATTGCTCGGTTGGAACCTTTAAATTCAGTTACACTCCAACCCAAGATTCAAGGTAAAGTCACCCATGTATTTGTCAAATTGGGCAATCTCATTCAGGCGGGTAGTGCAATTATACAAGTCAACTCCCAAGGCGAAGAATCAACAGCTATTATCGATCGCTACTATCAAGCACGGCAAGATTTAGATCGTACCCGTGATGTTCTCAATAATCTAGAGACAGCAAGATCATCACAACTTGCTAATGCTCAATTAAATCAACAACAATACCAAAGGTATTCTCTTTTAGCCGCACAAGGTGCTGTATCTCGACAAACAAGGGATAAGTATGCCAATAATTTAGTGGCAATGGAAACGAGTTTAGGGGCAATTGATGCCAAAATTCAAGCACAACAAGTGAGAGTATTACAAGCAGAAAAAGCTTTAGAACAGGCTTATCAATTGACTCAACAACCAAATAATATTCAGCGTTATAAAATTACGGCTCCTTTAACTGGCACAATTACTAATATTGCCATAAAAGTCGGAGATACGATTAATACCTCTACTCAAATAGCTACAATTACTCAAAATCAACCTTTAGAAATTAAAATAAATGTTCCCAAAAAAATGAGTTCCCAGTTACGTAAAGGGATGCCAGTGGAAATAATAGATCCACAAGGTAAGAAATTAAGTAAAACTAGAGTATATTTAATTACCAAAGATAAAAAAGATTCTGAATTTATAATTGTTAAGGCTCTACTAAAAAATAGTAAGTCTAAGGTCGATGCGAATCAACTTGTCCGTGCTAGATTGATTTTTAAACAAAGACCTGGAGTTTTGATTCCTACTGCTGCAATTTTTAGCGTTGCTGAAGAGAATTTTGTTTATGTTGTGGAAACAGTAAAAGTGATGGGAGAGAAATCACGATTAATTGCTAGGCAAAGACGCATTCAATTAGGAAATATAAAAGGTAATAATTATCAGGTTTTGGGAGGATTACAACCAGGGGAAAGAATAGTAGTATCAGGTTTACTTAACTTAAGAGATGGTGACAGAATTATTCCTCGATAAATTTAGTTTTATCGAATATGCCATGCTTGCCAAAACATATAAACTGCTAAAATAGCTAAGAGGCTACGAAAAGCAATACTAACTATTTTATCTGGTAACTTGGGTAGGAAACGGGTACTAACCTGGGCTCCTAATAATCCTCCCAAGCCAAGAATCAATCCCTGTATTAATAAAATATTGCCACGTAGAGCATGACCAACACTAGCAGAAATGGCTGTAATGACAATCACACCCAAACTAGTTTGAATCGCAACTTTAATCGGTTCTTTTAGTAATAACATTTGTAGTGGCACCATAATAATGCCACCACCCACACCAAATAAACCTGCTAGTACCCCTGCGCCTCCACCAGTCAGCATTCGAGCAATATGAGGCTGAAGAGTTGGTTGTTGGTTTTCCGTCTCAGTTTCTCTGAGGATTAAGCGTTTGCGCCATGCTACTAACAAAATATTTAGTAATAGTAAAAAGCCAAAAGTAACAAGTAATACCTTGGATGAAAATATACTTGCTAAATACACCCCTATTTGGGCTGTAAATAAAGCTGGTAGTGCTAGCAATATCACTCGCTGGAAATTAATAAAACCCATGCGCCAATTTTGAACAGTACCAGAAGTAGCTGTAATCACAATCGCTAAACTACTAGTGGCAACTGCTTGTAAGGGTGTATATCCTAATGCAATTTGCATAGGTACTAACACTGTACCGCCACCAATACCCAAAAATCCAGCCAGAATACCGGAAAATAAACCTCCAAATCCCAAAAAATGCCAATTTTCC
>NZ_FYBH01000380.1 GCF_900185595.1 Calothrix rhizosoleniae SC01 | reverse complement strand
CTCTTAGGTCTTTAGCGCGATAGCCCTTTCCGTTCTCATGCTTAAGCTGCCTCGTAAGACTGAAAACTTTCCCCCGATCATCGACGATGACAATTCGGCCTTTATGTCCTTGCGCCAACGTGTACCCTGCTGCATCCAGCTCGTCTCGAAACTCCTGCCCTGTCTTGGAACGATCAGCAATCGCCTGAAACATTGCTGCGCGTTCGTGGCGTTTCTCGTTATGCTTGACAAATTGGGTCTTGGCTTTGTCCTTGTATCGCTTCGCGTTATTCTCACGACGCAACGGGCAATGGTCACGGCCATGTTCCAGATCATGCGCCTGCGCCCAATGCGAGAGCTGTTTATAGTCCATCTTGGGGGCTTGGGTTTTGCCCGTTTCAGGATCGACCAGGTTAGTGATCACATGGATGTGGGGATGCTCCTGATCCTGATGGCAGACGATGACAGCCTCATGATTTTTCAAGCCCAATTTTTCAAGAGAAGAAAACGCCGCCTTTTCCATTTCCTCACGGTTCGGCTGATCCGTATGATGCCATGCCAAAGAATACGCATAAACGGGCTTTCCTTGGCTTTTTGCCCCTGCCCTGCTCGTTCCACTTTCGGCTTTGATGTCCTCGGCGTGAATGGCCGTGTAAGCCATCCAGTTGAGGGCTTTTTCAGGGTCTTGGGTCGGCACATTATGGGTCAACGTCCACGCTACACGCTCGCTTGTATCCTTGCCTTTGTCGTGGAGATAGTATGCCCCTGCACCTTTGAAAGAACTCCCTCGTTTTGCAACACTTGGCACCATGCGTCATAAGAGTTTTTCGATGAGCTGATCCATGAAAGCGTTAAGCTGCTTGGCCGAATCTTCAAGCATAGGATTAGGAACACCTGTTTGGTGGAGCTTCTTCACGGCTTGGTTCAGGTTCGTTCCGATCCGCTTTAATTCCAGAACGAGCGCGGGGTCAACTTCCTCAACCCCACCCGCAACGATCTGTCCGTTTAAGATCATGCCACGCGCATACTGCGAAACAGGTTGGTTGACATTGGCTGCTGCTGCTTTTACGTCTTCCAGTTCCTTCGGAGTCATCCGAAGTGATGGAAGCCTTTCTGTGCGCTTGTCCTGTTTTGCTTTGCGTGGTCGTGCCATAATTACAAGTGCATTAATGTATGAAAAGCAAGCCCTATGAATCAGGGTTTGCTAGGGGATCAAACGGGGTCTTACCCCTTTGCAAGATTTGTAAATGTGCTTCAAAAGTGACCGCTTAGGGAGTTTTTGGAGTGCATTTGCATATCTTGCTATCCTGCTCTTATTCAAAGCTACGGATTTCCAGCCACAACCGCAATGCTCCTATATGACCCGTCCACAATTTTTGCGTTCGCTATCGCTCACACCTTTTCATTTTTTAGGTTTTTTTGAGGCATTAGCTCACCATGGCAGTTGGTTTATTGGCTGATCTCTGATCTCCCCTACCCTATCAGAATAGCATGAGTTGCTGTCCGTCAGGTCTTGCATAGCTCTTGATGTCTTCGGGTGGCTCTGGAGTCTTTTTAGGTTCCCACCACATGGCAGATTGTTCCTTTTCAATCGGGATAATTCCGATACGTGGGTAACGGTTGATATGCCAACCGCCGTACCATTCCATCGAGAGCGTGTTCATCCAAACTACCTCCCCTTTCAGGCCGTTTATAAAGAAATTGATCGCGGACATCTTCGCGCAAGTGTTGGCGTTGTCAGCTCCATAAAAAGTGTTGTCTGGATTGTTTCGGGCAAACTCCAAGAGTAAGCGACTGGAACCACATGAGGGATCGGCAACCCGTTTGCCTGTGATACTCTCCTTTTCTCCTTGCATCTGTGCCATGAGCTGGCAAATAGCGTCTGGGGTGAAATACTGGCCGTTGTGTCCTCTGGTGATGTGTTCGGTAAAATACTGGCCGAGCATATCCGAATACGGAGCCTGATAAGCGTTCAGCTTCACCATACTGATCATCTTGGCGAATTGGTTAAGTTCTTCTCTGTCATATCGCTTGATCGTTTCCATATACAGGGCTTCATTGGCTTCGTCTTTTTGGGTGAGTCTGCTCATGATGTTGGTTTCATGAAAGCTACATATCCCCATTGTCAGCAGGTCATTAAAGACGGTGCTTATACTGTGCCTACGTCCCAGCCATTCGGCTGCCTTTGTAAAGTCCTTGTATATCTCTGGAATGTAGCTCGCGGTCATCAGAAGGGTTTCCCATAGACCTCTATTGCCTGTCAAGTTCTGGATCATGTCCCGTTCTCCTCTCTTTGGTTTTGGGTTGCATTGCTTGCTTGCAACCTTGGCCTTCGCCGAGAATGGGGGTGGGAGTGTCATAACCGAGGGGGATCACCCGTCTTGCACAAACGCCAGTGCGGAAAGATGGGGATACGGTTTGACAGGAACGGGGGTAAAGCCCCTACCCTCTTTCGTATCCCCTTAAACAGATTGCAGTAATTACTGCAAAACTTTAATACTGCAAGCCTTTTTGCAGTATATAAAAATCTGGCTATCAATCATTATTGCGTGACAAGCTCCTTTTGAGCGCGTTTCCTCTGGATACGTTTTCTGCATCGCGGGGAACACGCACCGAGTGTTGATCTTTGATCTGGGCGGTAAGCCAATTCACGACCGCACCCGCCACAAAAACGCGGTTTTACGTGTATGCGCCGTTCAGCTCTGGAGTCGCCTCCTCGATGGGTGGCGTTTCTCCGTTTCCCTCCTCCTGTCTCTCTGGGGATTGATAGTCTTGGTCGTACTTCCCGTCTTTGATGTCGTCCATGAAGTTTTGAAACTGCGCCTTGGCCACATAGAAGGTTTTGAGTTCCTCCCACTGGTCTTTGTTCTGGTAAAGCTCCATGTTGGTTGCGAACATGGTTTCTTTCAGGATCATGATCTCGATGATCCAACCAATCAGCATGAGGGTATTAACGGGGATGATCCACGACCACCCGAACGGCTCGAAAACCACATAGGCGTTCCACATGGATAAAGCCAGTAGAAGCGTAGCAGCAATAATTGCCAACGAGAAACGGCTTTGATACCGCGCAGGGTTGAGCTGAAAGAAAAACACAAGCGTTCCGCGTCCTGCTTGGATGGCCAAGTGAATGAGAACCGATCCCACAATCAACAATACTGTCTCTCCTGCCTGTACGTGCGGGATGACCATAATCCCTGCACTAATCAGATAGGTGGCAATGAGAAGCCCGAAAGAGAGCTTGGGAAGGATGCGCCTGAGTGTCTTTACAGCGCGCTCAAAGTCCTTGTTTACGAGTGAATTTTTTACCTTGGACATAGCAAACGATTTTAAAGTTTGTGAATGGCTGACGGGGTAGAGCGTCCAAACTTCGCCCCGATCAGCTTTTTCTAATAAGTGCAAAATACTCTTTTACTGCAATACTGCAAAAAGGTTTGCAGTATAAGCGTAATACAGGTTTTAATTTTTTACTGCAAGCCTGTTTTAAGGTCTCTTAAAATGTTATCTTGCAGTTTATGATAGTTGCAATCACAAATTTGAAGGGTGGGGTAGGAAAGTCCACCATCACCCAGAACCTCGCGGTCTGTCTGGCACAGATGGGCTACAAGGTTTGTATTGTCGATATTGACGAAAACCAGAACTCGATGAGCTGGAACGGGGCGAGGGATGAATCCCTGCCAGAAATTACCGTTGTCGGTGCTGTCGAGCAGAAGGGTTTTAGCAAAGCAGTTAAGAGCCTCCACCGTGATTATGAGATTGTTCTGGTGGATGGAACGCCCTCTCTCTCGGCCATGACAACCAGTATCATCTTAAACGCTGACTTTATCCTGATTCCTCTGCGCCCATCGGCGCAGGACTTCCGCACTATGGATAAGTTTCTCTCGCGGTATAATGATGCGGTAGGGATCAAGGGGGAAATTCCTGCTTACTTCCTCCTGAATGAATATGACGACCGCAAAGTCATTCATCGCGGGATAAGGGAAACACTAGAGCAAAACTACGATCTCCCGTTTCTCCAAACGCGGATAGGATCACGGACAATTTACAACGAGGCGAGCGTCGAAGGCATGGGAGTCTATGAAGCAACAAGCGACGAGGCTGATAAAGCCCGTCAGGAAATGGTCAACTTAACAAACGAGGTCTTGCAGAAAGCCTCGACTTTAAAACTTGTAGGATAGAACTATGGCGAAAAAAAATCTAGACTTAGGAAAGCTCGGCAGTAAAAAGAAGGTCATCAAAAAGGCAGATGATGATCTCAGTGTCGATGAGCAAGAAATCATCAAACAAATCCATAGCACAAAGGGCAGTAGTGATGTCACCCGTATTACTGTCGATGTTCCAAGCGATCTCCACGCCCGTATGAAAATGCGCGTCTTTAGCCAGAAAACCACCATTCGAGACTATGTTCTCGGTCTTGTCCAAGAAGACCTCAATAAGCAGTAATGCAGTAAAACCTTTTTTACTGTTTTACTTTTTGCAGTAAATAAAGTTTTTAGCCTTCCTCCCCATTAGAGCTTTTACCCATCTCCAAACGTGCCTCTATTCAAGAATTAAGACGCTCTGGGTGCGTTCTGCGAATTTTCAGCCCCATGCCAAGCAAAAAAAACCAGAACCTCTCCACGGGCTTCTATGGCGATTTTAGGAAATGCCGAGAGGGTAGGGGAGGGCATGGAGAGCAAAAAGAGTTGAATCCTATCTGTAAGTTTTCTATCTTTATGGTGCAACGTGAAACGGACGTAGGCTCTGCTGAGGAGCAACCTACTAGGGATAGCGGTGCCGACATACGGGGCAGAAATGCTTAGTAGAAGGTTTGGCGACTACCTTGCAAATAAGTCGTAAAAAGCGGATCATCTGGCCGAAGTCTCGGTTTATGGCGATCCGCTTTTTTGCGTTTAAGGGGGAGTTAAAACATATAGCAAAAACCTATATGTGTCGCGCAAAAAATTTCCTCGCTTGGTTTTTGTCCCTGCCACTGCCACGGTGAGCCGATGCCTAAGAAAACCTAAAAATTTTAGTTGTGAGCGATAGCGAACGCCATATAGACAGCTAAAACTTGTTGCCGCGATGCCTCGCGGCTCCATATTAAGAACAACAGCGTAGCGAACTATTACATTTTGAGTCGTTGTTCTTGTTTTAACAAGAATCTTGTTTTAGTAAACTTGTTTTCTGTTCCGATAATCAATTGTAAATCAGTGAGTTACATGACTAACTATTACACTTTGAGTATGGTCTATTACACTTTGAGTATGGAGTAAAATATAAATACTTGTAAATCAACAAGTTAAGCGAGGTGCAAAAATAGCGAACTATTACATTTTGAGTTTTCCTGTACCTAACTATTACACTTTGAGTATGGGAGATATTCACTGCCTTCCACGAACTATTACATTTTGAGTTTTAAGGCTTCAATCTCTGTGCGTAGAGCTTCCAGAGCTTGCGTCTTTCCTTCCAGATGTTCTAACAAAGATGGGTTAGTCTTCTTAATCTCTCCGTTAACCATAGCCGATACGATAGGCGATTCCTGATAGTTCTGGATAGCTGTAAGGCTTGCTTTCACGCTCCTGCGTCCAACCTTTCCTACGGGCAAAACTTGGTCAATGATTGCCATTAAATCGCTCTCCTTGTCAGCATAGAAGGAAATAACCGCCTTGCGGGTAAGTTGATATAGCTCTCTTGATGCTTTGTCCTTTTCGTCTTCCAGCTTCCTTAGCTTCCGTTTATTTGCTTCTTTCTGTCGGTTGGCTCTGGCCACTTCTTTTTTCTTGCTCAATACTGGGTTCTGCCAATCTTCTTTAAGAGCCTTGATAAAGAAACCTGCGGGGCTTTTCTGTGCCTTTGATTGCTGCAAAAGGGTTAGCTTTTCCCCGTAGTATTCAAAGAGCGTTCTGCAACGCTTCTGCGCCTTCCTACGGGCTTCTTCGTCCTCGATGATGTCCCAACCTTCGGTCAGCATTTTTTCTAGGTTTGCCTTGCTTATTCCAAGCTGTGCGAAGGCTTCCATAACTTCACGATCAAAGCCGTTTTCGTTGGCTTCTCGTTCATCAACGTCAACGAAAGCAAAGACTTGCTGCACCTCATTAACCTCTGGATCATTCGGATAAATATAGAACGTCAAACCTGTAATCTTACGGCCTGTCTTATGCTCCTCGAACTCAAATCTAAGGTCTGTATTTTCTAGCGTGTCCTTCTGCGCTTTCAGGATAGCACGACGTTTAAAAATCCCATATTGGGGGTAAGTACAACCAAGCTTTGCCTTTAAATCTTCGACCTCAAAAAACCGTTTTCCAAAACGTCTCCGCGCTCCTAGAAGCTCATACATACGGATTGAATAACCACTGTCTAATCGGGGAATATTCCAGAGTTTATAGGATGTGTAATTGCTTTTAAGCTGTAAGAGATGGGGCTTTAACTGCCCTGATAACTCTACCTCAATTCTCTGGTTGTTCTTGTCGATTCTGTACGATGAAATGAAAAAAGCATTCAGAACGCTTCCATCATCCAAAGCAATGGAGATGACCTGTGAGTTAAGGGCTAGGCAATGTTTCTTTATATCAGCGTTCAAACGGCCATAAGGGGTATTCATCTTGTACCCCATGTATCGGCGGTAGTCTGTGATATTGATGTAAACGAGCCTGTTAGATTGATCGTCCTTTGGGTTAAGCTTACCAAGAATAAGACGCCCGAATTTCAAGTCGTTTACCGAAAAATTCGTTTGCGAATAATCGGCCTCGATCAAGCTGTTCGATTGTGTAACGACAAGTTGCCCAATAGGTCTTTTATTTGTCTTTGTCATAGGACAAAGATACAATATATTACACGAAAATCAACGATGTAATATTTAATCTTTCGCTTGCTTAAACAGATGGGAATGGGTTGTCTTTATCGCTCTTTTGCTCGGCTTTTGGTTCTGCTGCCTCAGCCTTCTCTGCTTCACTGATCGCAATAAGAAAATCTTGCAGGCTCATCTGCTCGCGTTCCTCCTCGGTTGTTTCCTCCTGCACCTTATCCCACGCGCTCCACTCCTCGCCGTCAGTGGTGAGCTTGCTGCCCTTAATGATCGTTGTTTTCTTCTTCATTGCTCCAACTCTTTTTGATTACCAGATTGCAGACATCAGCTCGCGCCGTTCCGCGCCCATGATCTCCATATAGATTAACGTGTTCTTTGGGTTCTCGTGGCCGAGAACGTCACTGATCACGTTCATTGGGGTTTTATTCATGGCCATCATCACGCCTACACTGTGGCGTAACCCTCGCGCTGTGGCTTTCACGCCCTCGATCCCTGCCTCGTTCATGATCTGTTTGATATAGTTCTGCCCCGATCTGTCAGTAAATGGCCATAACCGCACCTTGTGGCCTCTCTTGTTCTGCTTCTTGGTTTTGGCTTTATACTCGCTCTCTAGTGAAAACAGAAACGTATCGGGAAGATCGAGAACACGGTATTTGTCTGGCTTGTCTGGATTCTGTTTGAGGGTGCGGATCAGGACGGTGTTATCCTCGAAGTTCAGACGCTCTGGAGTCACTTCCAAGGCTTCACTTGTCCTTACCCCTGTGTAGTAGATGAACAAGCCATAGGTGCGAATATGAGGAGGCATCGAAAGAGCCGACCGCTTAAAAGCTTCTCGCTCCTCGGCATTCAGGTATTTTCTCTCTCCAGATGATGTATAAAGCGCGTTGATCTTCATAGGCTCCAGTTATTCGTAGTCTGTTCGTAATGCGAACACTAAGATAAAATTTACCCCTTAAAAGTCCCTCTTTCAAGCTCGGTTTTACTCTATCCGTTCGCCTTCTGGCCACCAGAAAGCGAACGTACCATATCTTAATTTACTTATACTTCGTCCCTCCCTATATGCTAACAATAGTATGTGGCGCAAAGTGAATACTAAAGGTAGCTTTGTGCATACTAAAATTAGCAATGTCCTCCCATAGTGAAATAACAATAAAATTCGGAAAAAGAGTCAGAGAACTAAGAAAACTTAAAGGGCTTTCTCAGGAAGAATTGGCCTTTAGAGCGGATTTGCATCGGACATATATAGGTATGATTGAACGAGCAGAGAAGAATATAACACTTAGCAATATTAAGAAAATTGCTGATGCTCTCGAAGTAAAAATAATAGACCTATTCGAAGATTTATAATCAGATCCCATGAAATTTAAATACACTGATTACAATGGAATTGACCAAGTACTAAAAAGCGATTTCCCTACTGAATGGAAGGAGCTATCTGACGTTATAACTGCACATAACTTACATATTAAAGCCTCGGATCAAGCTGGTAAAATTGGATCAATAATCTTTGATCCTGTAGGAACAAATAGTGATCTCAAAGATGGCTTAATAGTAAAATCATGGCAGGATAACCCTAAAATCCCTGTAGCATTCAGGTTTCTTGGAAAAGATATCGACTTCGAGAAAAATGGTCTAATCGTAGAAGTTCAGTTTTCTAACTATCCCTTTCTCCTTAACAATATTCTTAGATCAGAGCTTTTCTTCAAATCGAAGACAAAATTTGGAGCTAACCCAACAAAGGCATTGATAATAATAACTAAAGCTGGTGGTTTCCCGTCTTCCAATAGCACCTTGTATTATGAGCAAGCTGTAAAACAGCTAAACTCCTTACACAGTTACGGTATTTTTTCAGTGCCGACAAGATTGGTTGGGCTATTCCCTGAGATTGATGCCGTCAATGATGTGACATGGACAGAGTATGAAAATGCTAGATATTCGAGGACTCCAGTTAAAGAAGAAACCAAAAAATATAAAATAACAAACGGGACAAAATTCTCTTTTGAAGACCCAAAGTCCTAAGCTACCTATTCAAAGAGTCTGGCTTGTTTACTACTGTTATCCTTCTTCTTTAAATGCTTGTATGGGCTTTCTGGTAAATCTTCTTCATTCTTTTTCGCTGAAAAAAATGACTCTTCGTAATCGAGGCGTTTTTCCAACTCCTTAAGGTGATGTTGCTCTGGATATATTTTAGACTTGGATTTTTCAGTAGCTCTTTTGCCTTTTTGAAGTTGAAAGCTATATCCTTCAATGCTTTCACCTGTCTGTGCCACATACTCCCTTAGCGTTCTCAAGTTCGGGAAAACTCCGTTCTCATCTGGAGTTCCGGAAATCCTCCTCATAGCAACTTCATAGTATTTATCATCAAGCTCAGCGCCTAGGTAATTCCTGTCATGCCTTTTCGCAACAGTTGCTACTGTACCTGTACCCATATAAGGATCTAAGATAACGTCTCCTTCTTCAGTAGTAGAAAAAACAACTCTTTCTATTAGATCTTCAGGAAACTGACAAGGATGTATTGTTTGTTCTTCATGGTTGTGCTTCACATTTCTGAAAGCCCAAATATCCCCAGGATTTTTTCCCTCTGGGTTGCAAGAGTACTCGCCTCTCTTGTCTCCGTTATGATACTTCTTGTTCTGGTATTTTTGGGGTACTCTGATCTCATCAAGAAAAAACTTATAGTCACCTGATTTTGTGAACCAAAGAATAGTTTCATGCCTTGCAGAAAACTTATTCTTGGCATGTAGGCCGTGAGATCTTACCCAAATAATCCTATTCCGTGGAATCATCCCTAGACCCTCAAATATTGGAAAAAACTTGATATCCAATGGAATTAACATACCCTTATCTGAAAAAGACCCGACCTGCCAGAATATTGATCCTGTTTTCTTTAAAACTCTGTAGCATTCCTCAATAACCTTCTTTTGGCTATCTAGGTAAACCTCCAGTTCTTTTTTCTTCTCATATTCTTTCCCAATATTATAGGGGGGAGATGTGACAATTAGATCGACACTCTCGTCTGGAAGCCCCTTGAGTAAATCCAAACAATCACCATTAAGTATGTAGTTCAATTTCATTTTTTTCCTTAAAAGTTAACTATAGTATGCAAATCTAAACTAAAAAAGAGGGAATTCCAATACCCTGTTGCTTCTGTCTGATTCCTTTTGCTTTACGCTAGGTGGAAGTAGAAAGAACCCTTAAAGGGCTTCGGGGTGGATGCAAACGCCAAAGTCGTTTTGCGGAGTTTACGGAGCAAATAAGCGGGCTTTGCATCCACCCCGATGACCAACCCCCAAGCAAAAATTTGACTTATGGTAATGCCTTTTGATAAACAAGGGCATGGCCAGCAAAATAAAATCTTTGTGGAAAGCTATAAAGAGAAACCCGAAAGGGATGCTCTCGCATATGCTCCTCAGCCCCATAGACTTTCTTGATAACGTCATTTACCCCAGTTTCTACGGTAAATTAAGCAACCGTATGAAAAAGAAAATTTACAACGATAGATTCGAGGATTATCTTAATGATTCGGGCGTTCCGCTGGATTGGCGGAAGGTCGATCCACATGACCCCAGTCACATCCGTGCAGAAGATAGGGCAGCAGATTGGGCGATTCATTGTATAAGAATTAATGAGGATTTTGTCCTTGCAACATGGGGACAATGCCAAAGAGACGGAGACCTTAGAAAAATGAATTTCTTCGTCAAGAATGATGAAAGCTGCGGTTACCATCACTCTTAGATTTACGCCTCCCACCGCGCAAAACCTCTGTAACGATACCCCCCAACACTTTTCCTTTCCTCTGTCGTAGGATGCTCTTGTATTTTTGCGAACATTCCCTTTCCTTGTTTCGGAAAACCTAGTCCATAGGGTTCTTCAATGATGCCCTCATCCATGTGACCTTGATAAAAGTCGACCTTGATGTGATACTGTACTTCATATCCACTATCATAGGGATTACTCAGCAACAATATTGCTTGCGTAATTGCATCTTCTGAACCGCCTCGCTGTAATCGCATAAATTCGATAGCTTCTACAACATTTCGTACTTGGTAGCCAGATGAATAGTTCACGCCAGAATTCGGATTATCTCCTCCGATATTCTGACTGGTTGTTGTCTCCTTTTTTAGTTTTTTCCCGCATTGCCTCGATGCCCATTCAGCCGTTAGTGCATCGACTTGATGGACGACGTGAAGCCCTATATTGTCTAGGAAATTTTCTGTTGCATACTTCGCCCCATTTACTCCCTGCATCTTATCAAAATAGCTATTCATGTTCTGATTGATCAGAACACTTGCCACCATCTGCTCGCGGCACTTACTGAAAAAATCACCGTCTCTGGGTGTCACCATCTTGGAGCATTCGTCCATCCAAAAGAATACAGGTCGGTTATTATAATTCGGCTTGCTGGAGTCTTGCACGTTCCGCATCATCA
>NZ_FYBH01000238.1 GCF_900185595.1 Calothrix rhizosoleniae SC01 | reverse complement strand
AAATCTTTACTGATTCTGATTTATTTTCAAATTCATAACTTGCAACATTCTCAATTAGCCCAGATTTTCACCTGGGAATTAATTCCGTTCTCTTAAAAACAAAGTCTACTTAAGTAGACTTATGCTATGAGACTAGAATTTACATCCCAGGCGATTATTGAGGATGGTGCAAGTTATCAGCCCAAACCTACTCATTTAGGCAAATTTTTTCCTTAAATAAGTAGGTTTTCCCAACTTTGTTTGTTGTGATTAGCGAAAATTTTTGGGAATTTGTCTATTAAAAAATTTATCCAATATATCTGAGCATTGTTGATACATGGAGTGGTGAATATTTTTTCTGTCTCCATGATTTATTTTATCTGGGTTTATAGTCATATCTACAGTTTTTTCCTCATCACTTGATACCTCCAATTCTGGTGATGCTAAAAATGTTTTATTATCATTATCATTATTAATTTTGGGTATTAACTGCATCAATAACTCTACAGCTACACTCGGTAAAACTTTAGTATTATGGTTGACAAAAAAAGAGAAAGTTAGATTACCCAAGCGGATAATATCGCCATCTTTAAGTTTAGTTGGCTGATAAATAGGTTCTCCATTCACATAGGAACCATTTGTGCTAGAAAAGTCGATGAGATAAAAATTTCCCTGCTCTGGAAGATATTGAATAGCTCCATGACGATGAGATAGATAGGGATCGGTAATCCAGATGCCATTATTTTCATCTCTACCAATAGTCCATATTTGCTGTGGCTGTAGTAATTTTTGTGTATTACCTGTAGATAAATTGGTGGTTATATAAGTCTCCGATTCATCCACCACGCCCTGTAAATAAAGTTGGGTTAATTTTTTTTCTGTAGACTGATATTTCTCTTCTGACTGGAGAAGATCATCTATTAAAGCAGTATTACGCTCATATAATCTCAGAAATCCTTGATATAAATTTAGTCGCTTCGCTAGTTCTTCTTCTAATAAATCAGCCATAGTATATGAGTCTTCTAATGCGAATAAATGTAAATTACTAGAACTCAATATTCGGTCACAAAATTTAGGTTCAGCCTCAAGTAGGAAGCTTTCTGCCTTTAGTATCCAATATGACTACCAACTTCTTTGAGTATTGATAATTAATTGCCTAATAGAATTAAATAATACACCGCGTTTTGAATAAAACTAATACATTAGCTGGGAAATGACCCAAAATTATCAAATTTTCATGACTTTAGTCTACATTTTAGAACTTACACCATATAACTTACTCCATAGCTAGCATAATATTATTACACATAAATTTTATACTTTTTTTTTCTTGCTCTACGTATTTATTCATATAATATTACATTATTTTTTGGCAATATAGCACTATTCATATAGGTTAAGACATTGTTGAAGATGCAAACCGATGAACAGTAAACTTATTATTTATTACTTATTATTTATTACTTATTACTTGCCCATAACGCCATATATCATTATGGCAAAACAATTATACCTGATACAATAAATATATTTTTGAGAGAATAATAGTTCAAATTATGGTTACATAAATCCTCGCTTACCATTAGGACGAATTGTTAAAAAATTTGTTTTAGCTAAAGCTATTTGGTCTTCTGATACTTGAGCCCCACACATATTGGCTCCACACAGATTAGCTCCCCTTAAATTAGCATTATTAAGATAGGCATGGCTTAAATTTGCTCCTCTTAAATCAGCGCCTTCCAAATCGCTGGAATTGAGATAAGCTTTGCTTAAATTTGCATCTCTTAGATTTGCTCTATTGAGGCTAGCTCTACCAAAATCACTATTGTGCAGATTAGCTTTTTGTAGGTTAGTTTTTTTCAGTTTTGAAGCATAAAAGTTTGCATCTGATAAGTCTACACCTTGTAAATTCAGCATACTTAAATGATATGAAGAGAAGTCTCGTCTTCCTTTAAGATAAGCTGTTTGCAAACCCTCAGCATTTAATTGCCGTGTAGATGCAGAGTAGTTTTTCTTCTGCTTTATACTGGTTACCTGGTTCTGGCTATTCACACCTCTCTTTCCTGTCACTTTTACCCCTACTGTTTCACCCAATTTGGCTTTTCTGGCACGAATTGCGGCTGCGACTTGTGCTACACCTGTATTGGTAAAGTTATTGGAAGAATAACTGCCAGAATCTATACCTTGTTCATTGCTTTTGATTCCATTGGAGGGTTGAACCAGTACACTATGGGATAAGCTATCTAGGTATGGCTCCATTTCTAGATCTTTGAGGGCTTCCTTGGCAACTTGATAGCGATTACGAACTGATACTTCTAGCATTTTTCGCAATACTTTTGCTAGATGATCGCTTATGTCTACTAGTTGCTCCCACATCATTTCACCAGTTGTGGGGTTATATTCCAAATCTTTAGGAGATTTACCTGTTAACAAGTAAATACACGTGACTCCTATGGCATAAATATCACTAGCATAGACTGGGCGCATTGCCATTTGTTCAGGAGGTGCAAAACCTGGAGTGCCAATTGCAAATGCAGTTAAAGCAGTTTGTCCTGATTGTGCTGTTGTTGCTTGGCTAATTTGGTTTTTGACTGCACCAAAGTCTATCATGACTAATCTGGCATCTTGAGTACGGCGAATTAAATTAGCTGGTTTAATATCCCGATGAATAACTTTTTGACTATGAATATATTCTATTAAAGGTAGAATCTCGCTCAAAAATTGTTTAATCCCAGCTTCGCTAAAAACTCCATTTTCCTTGACTTCTTGCTGGAGAGTATAACCACTTATATATTCTTGAATTAAGTAAAATTGTTGACTGTCCTCAAAATAATCAAGAAGTCGAGGTAACTGTGGGTGATTACCAATCCTACCTAAGGTTAAAGCTTCTCGCTCAAACAGTTCTCTTGCCATTTGCAGCATGTAGGATGTGTTTCCTGATGGGCGTAATTGTTTGATGACACAAGCTGGCTCACCTGGTAGGGCTTTGTCTTTGGATAAAAATGTAGCACCAAAACCACCTTGACCTAATAATTTTATTACCTGATAGCGATCGCGTAGTAATAGTTTTGCACCACAGGCGAGGCATATGTCAGTATCTTTGGGGTTATGGGGTTTGGAGCAGATGGGATTTAAGCAGTAGCTCATGTACTATCAACTCGCTGCTGGAGGTATGAAGAGGAACATTAAACACTTAATCCCATTATTCAAATAATAGCCTGGTTTTACCAGGTTAATTTTGCTGGCTATCCTTTAAAGAATTGCTAAAGATGGAAAAAAAATACGTAAACTAACGGTTATTCTCCAAAAAAACAGGAGAATCATACTTTTTACTAAACCTTCGATTTTTATTGATAAAGTCATAATCAATTTCATGCTGCCAACAATTTCTGTCTAGGGTTACTAAAAGTTGCAAAGTATGTCGGTTTTCGTTTTCCCAATCTTGTTCGTTATAAAATCAAGTTGTAAGCACTTGACATAGGAGGATTACTATGTTCTTGATGCATAAACCTACGGGAGATATCATCGAGATTCTGACCCTAGATAAACTATTTAATCCCTGTGTAGCAGATATAACAGGGGTAGATCATTGTGGTGAGGAAATGCAAGATCCCACTTCTTATCAGAAGATGGAACTAGCTTTTCCTTCCGGTGAACTATTGCCACGTTGCTGGCTAGACTCACACTATCGGGAATCTATACCCAAAACTATTGCCAAGACACGGAATTTTGTCACGCATTAATTATTACTGATTAAGCGACACTCTCTATCTTAACTAAACTAATACACTGATTATAAAATCCGATTCTGTGTGCTTTGACCGAAGATAATGGGAGCCAAGCCCCGTCCTTGCAGGACTGATTTTTGGTATAATTGCAGACTAGTCGCCATAGGGCATTGGGAGACTTTAAACGGATATGGAGGGATAGTAAGACTACCTCGGTAGCGCAACCCAACGAAGTGTCAAGGAATCCTCTGACTTTAGGACGAGGAGGTATGTCACAACGGAAGTTACACATACAAGCGATCGCTAACTCCCACTAATTCCAAAATTCGATGATTTTCAGATTGAGAAGGCGATCGCCCAATTTATTTAACTCCATCACAATAGTACAAAAAATAGTACAATTATAGTGCAAATGAACTATAATTGTGGTTGCTGCCTTTACGCGCTCCTGGTAGCAATAATGTGTAGTACACCATTGAAAGATTTTATCTAGTAGTGGTGTACCGCACATTTACTTAGGGCTTGTTGAAAAAGTCTTTTAGTGAGGGTAGGGAGTAGGGAGTAGGGAGTAGGGAGTAGGGAATAGGGAGTAGTTCCAGCCTCTTTATTTCTATTCTTTTTGCCAGAAAAAATAACAGATGCAAGGATTTTAAACCTAAAATCCGAATTTCCTTGCACGCCCCTCCCCAATAAAATAGCCTCAAAGCATTGATAAATCAATATTTTTCAGTTATTCAGCAGACCCT
>NZ_FYBH01000352.1 GCF_900185595.1 Calothrix rhizosoleniae SC01 | reverse complement strand
AGAGGAAAACTTTTCGATATTTTCAAAATACTTGTATGGTAAGGGTTTTCGGAAATTCAGCTTTATAGTGATAAGCCTAACGGCATAGCTTCGCTTACCGCTAATTTTATAATTAGCGGTAATCGCCAAATCATAGCCTATTGATACCATTCTCAAGTAATGCTCCCGTTCTTATCTAAGGTGCGGTTACCTTTGGGAGTCTCGCTGAATGCACTCATATTCACTGAATGTCTGAAAGCCTTGTTTTAACTGGATTACAAAAATACCAAGCTTGTTAATTGAACCTGCGGAATGTGGGTTTTAAAGATATAGCGCTACACGCAAGTAAAAAGGCGTTGCTGTTAGCGCAGTTTGACGGAACGCCATATACTGGGAGATTGAGTTTGACACGGGGACAGGGAGATACGGAGACACAGGGATTATGGTTGCTCCTCTCTGATAAAATCATCCCGCAATTATGCAAGACCCAAAAACCTGTAAATTAGAAGCCATTGAATATTATGTTGAAAACAACAGCTGATGCTGTGATTAAATCCATGTATGAAGCTATTAATCGTCGGGATATCACAGCAGCAATGGAATTTATCGATGATAACTGCGTTTACCAGGATTTGAATTTTCCCCAGCTTTTCCAAGGTAAACAAGCGGTTCAGCAGTTATTGGAAGAATCCTGCAAAGGTATACCCGATGACCTGCTGTTTGTCATTGACGATATTAGCACTGGAGATGACTTAGCAGTTGGGGTATTGTGGCATGTGGAACTAGATGGTATTCCTTTTCCCAATGGAAGGGGCGTGAGTTTCTATCGCTTGTCGGCAACTACAGGTAAATTAGAATTTGCCAGGGATATTGTTGAACCCCCCATCAAACCAGGGAAAAAGGCTTTCTTGATTATCCGCTTAGTAACTCCCTTGGTACGGCGATTTTTGCACTCACCGACAGGACATTCAGCACCTCCTAACCTCTGGCTTTCCACACTTTTATGGGTACTTGCAGCAATTTACCTTTATGCTCTCATTCTTTCACCACCTGGACAAATTATTCCAGGGGAACCAGTTTGGGCTATTCGTCCGGAAACCTTGCAGGAAATTATCAACGAGTCCCTGAATTTCTTCTTAGTTCTCCCGATTTTAAACCTGCTGGGAATTACATACATGGAAGCACCCATAGTCCATCCCGCATCAGAAGCATTATTTAACTTGGCGGAAGCCTGGATTTTTATGTTTCTTCCCTTGCTATTAGCAGATCCTCGGGGGCGTAATCTTCCGAAAGTAGGGATTTGGGGTATGGCGATGTTCCTCACCAATGTTTTTCTCATTCCTTATATGGCGTTACGCTTAAATACACCTTTACCAGAGGAGAGAGACTATAAGAAATACTTCCTGGCACGTATATTTGGCTGGATAGGTCTTATCGTAGGCAGTATAGCTATTTTCTGGGGTTTTGTGGGTAGACCAGAATTTGGAGATTTAGCTTCCAGGGGACATTATTTTCTCTCGCAAATTACCACAAACCGAGTGGCGATCGCTTTTTGTGTTGATTTAACCCTCTTTTATATCTTCCAGGTTGTATTGTTGGGAACTGTAATTTCTCAAGGTAGTAAAACTCGCTGGTTGCGATTTGTTCCTTTTTGGGGACTTGCGGTTTCTTTAATCAAAAATGGTGAATGATAGATGTTGAACCCATTACTAATTAATAATAAATCCTGGCTACAGATAATTCTCCCCCTGCTCCCTGCTCCCTAATCCCTGCTCCCTGCTCCCTGCTCCCTGCTCCCTACTCCCTGCTGTCCATGTGTAGCTTGATTTTGGAGAATTGGTATAATTGGCATGATTCACGTAGTACCAAAACCGCCTAAAGATGTGCTTTGACTGATTTGTACTGCCGACTGGGAAAATACCTGAAAGGCTTGGCGAATTTCCTTCTGGCTATTTCCAGGGGTAAGAATCCATTCATCCCGAATCCCCATTTCTTGGAATACTTGGCGAAAATCTGTTTGTCCGCCATCATCAATGCCCATACCAGCAACAATGTGATTCTCTGCTTGTAGCATATCATCAACCAGCGATCGCACTGTTTTGGCTTTGGCTGTGCGAGAATGCATATCAGCCCCATCGGTAATTATTAAGGTAACGGTACGCACGGGTACACCATTATCTGCAAATTCCTGTGCTTTTGCCAATACAGTCCCCAGTAACACCACGGTTTGGTCATAAAGAGGTGTTCCTTGTTTGGGATTATAATTTTTCCCATCCATTCGCACTGCTTGGGTAACTGGACAATAGGGATAAAGAACAGAGCCATTAAGATAACGATTGTGTACGAGGATGCTATCTTTTTGATTGCAGTTAACTAGAGCATCAATAATAGTATTGTGTCCAGCCCTGACAACAGCTGCATTACCTCCATAGTCAATTGAGCTAGAGTCATCAGGCATAATAGTCACAAGTACTACCTCACTCGCCATTACGTCATCTACATCAATGCCTAAACCTGCTTGAATTTGTGCCCCAATATCAAATACATTCAAAGCTTGCAGAGAATTATTAGACAGCAAACCTTCTGATTGGGCAGATTGAAAGAGTTGATTTATATCTGGTACTTGAGTCATAACAATTTTGGATTTTAGATTTTGGATTTTGAACAATAGATTTCCTGGTGAGGATTTAGAATATTTCTAAGTAATAATTCGTATGATTGGCGTAAACAACATATAGCACTACAGAATTCAATTAGGACATTGTTGAAGCACCAAACCTATGAACAGTAAACTTATTACTCCTTCGGAGTTCGCCATTTGCTTTATGCCGGGGAACCCGTCCACCGCAATGGCTCACTTATTACTTATTACTTATTAATTGTGCGCAGCGCTATATACCAGCCCAAGACTCAATTGCCTTTGTGGACTTCACTACATGCATTCCTGCATCAGCAAAACGTTGAAACGCAGCATTTGCTTGGTCAGTAAAATCGACTACACCGGGCACAACCACCGGAGAAGTACAATCTTCCAATAAATAGACCTTTTTTGCCAATTTTGGATCTTGAGCTTGAATTTCCGTCAATAAATCATCAATTGTCCAAGCAACGCAGTGACTCTTCGCCTGTCCCGCAATAATCACCGCATCAAACTCCAAAAGCTTCTGAATAAAACGGCTATTTTTCTGGGCAATAGGACGACCACTGGCATCATCTAATACCTCTGGACGCAATACAGAATAATTTTCTGTCAGGGGATTACCACCCTTAATCTCAAAATTAGTTTGACTATGGCGAGCGATCGCATGGAAAAAACAAGCTTCTTCTACGGCTGAAACTAAAGCGTGACCGATACCACCCAACATAGCATGATAGGGCCAGATAGTCAGGGGATATTTACCCTCATCACTCAAACGTTGGACATAATGGAGAACAAAGGATTGCAACCCCATATAATTACCCCGAGCTAGACTATAAGCAACACCGGGATTCACCTTCCACAATCCTTGTTGCACATCAGCTAAAGAAATCATTGTCATTGGTGCAGGATGCTTTCCACCATCATTAATCCAGAACATGGGGTGAAATATCTGCATGGAAGTATGAGTGTCCATCGTTGGCGCAATCTCTGTAATTACGCTGAGATTCTGATAAATAAACTCACATAATCTGACATTATCTTCCACCGCACCCATACCTGAACTACCACCCACAAACAGTTCAAAATCAGGAATGCAGAAAGTATTTTGCACATCAATCGCCATCAAACATACACGGGTTTTATCCTTTCCAGCAGGCATAATCCCGTGACGTTTTGCCCAATTTTGCGCCTGTTGTGCCCTATCTTGGTAAGGTACGCGCCACACCTCACCCACACGGGAACCATTGAAAAAGTTAGGAATAGGAAACTTAGTAACTTGAGTAGTCATAAAATATCTCCTAAAAATAGTTGATAGTTGATAGTTGTTAGTTGGTGGTTGGTAGTTGATAGTTGGTAGTTGGTAGTATTGGGAAACTTACTTATTACTTATTACTTCTTTAAAAAATAAACCTCCTGAGAACTCACCAGATACAAACCTTGTGGTGCAGCTAAAAGCCGGGAGCTACCATCAACAAAAGGCTCAGTATCAGCAAACACCTTAGTTTGTAACAATTTTCCTTGTTGTATTTCAATTCGGATAATCCCCTCATCAGTCGCCGCCAACAGAAAATTATTCACCACACAGTAGGGAGATTGATTTGCAGCACCACCCTTACCCAAAACAGCTAACCAATGTTCCTCACCTTCATTTACCTGACTGCTAGCAATGACAGAACCATCGGACTTAACCACAACACAACGGTAACAAATCTTTCCTTGTTCCTGATTAGTTAAGAACAACCAGGCATAATCTGGACTAAAACTACAATGGGCATGAATCAACTGTCCTTGCCAATGTGGTAACTTGACTCTATCATTGATCCCCGGCTTGCGAACATCAAAGACAAAAGCAATATTTAAATTACCTGCACGGTAGAAACCAAAACCAAAATTAGTCCCCACCCAAAATTGGGTTTGTGCTGGTAAAACTTTCCCAATACAGACATCACCCAAATTGCCATCATGATTTAAGTAACCATGATTAATCCAATAACAATTAGATTGATTAGTATCAAAAACTACTTTTATTCTATCGACAGCCCGCCTGGAAAGAGGCTTGTAGGGATGAAAACCTATCACCTGACCCTGATATCCTAAAAAGGTAGTTTTGCCTTGAATCCGCCATTGAAGGTCAGGATTTGACTCACCTTGCAACACCACTGAGCTATCTTCCCGATGGAATTGTCCTCGATGGTAATACAGCCAGTAAAGTTTTCCTTGCTCCACAGCAGTACAGAGAATCACACCCTCAGTATTAAATAATCGGGTAGCTGTCACCTTATCCCGCACCACAGTTATAGATTTAATCGCGGTGGGTGCTCCTTGATGACAGTATGGACAGGTGGGACGAGCGTGTTCTTTCCCGCAATTAATACATTCAGTCCAATGGAGATTATCTAATAATTGTGGGGGAAATTCCCCTCGCAAATCCTGCTCAAATACTTGATGGAAGTATTGTAGCAATTCATCCGGTAGGACTTTGTAAGGAATTGCTGGTTTGGGATAGCGCACCTCTGGGTGAAAAATAGTAATTCGATGCAGAGGACGAGCAGCATGGGGTATTTTCTGACTTTTCTGTTGCGGTTTGTACACACCTCCATAGGGATCTACAAATAGTAAATTTTGCAAGAGCATAATGGCAAAGGCATACCAATCAGAGTTATGATTATGCTGTAAGTGCAATATTGGTTGGCTCCCTTGAGAGTTGCACAGCAAAGGATCGACAAATCTGGTTGTAAATAGTTGACAAGGGAAATTAGCAAACTGGAAGGAATCAGTATCTATTAAATAAGCTTCTGTTCCTTTTACTAAGACATTCAGGTCATTAAAATCACCAATTACTATACCTGCAAAGTGCAGTTTATCAACCGTGTGATGCAAATCTTGAAAAATCTGAACTACGGTTTGATGACTTACCCCTGCTTGACGAAAACTACGTTCTCTATATTTAAGCAATACCTCCGCACCTTGAATTAAGGGCATAGTATAACCAACAATTTTGTTTCCAGACTTATCAGTGGCTAAATCTGTGGGTGCGATCGCTCTTTGTGGTAAGTTACTAGGAAAGGCTCGCAGTTTGTGTTGGTGAATTTTTAGCCGTTGTTCTGCTGCTTGTTGTTCCTGGGGTAATCCTTGGTAATCGGCATGGTGGGGAGATTTAAATAGTTTTAGCACCTTACCTTTACCAATATCAAAAACATCAGCCTCTCCCCCTTTCCCAATCGCATTCTGGGGTTTTACACGAATGGGTTTGCCATTTATATAAACTTCCATGATGGAATTTTAGATTTTAGATTTTAGATTTTAGATTTTAGATTTTAGATTGGTAACTGAGCCTGTCGAAGTTTAGATTTTGGACTTTAGATTTTAGATTAGTAATTAATATTTCTCCATCACTACTTCCCTCCTTCCCTCCTTCCCTCCATCACTCCTTCCTCTTCCCGATTACGTATAACTACTAGTGTGGTATCGTCGGGGAGTAACCCATTTTGCTTTTTTAAATACCTTGTTTCCCAATCAGGTTTAATGCTGGTATGGTTAATTAAAGCTAAACGACGGGTTAAAAAATAGGGATTATCAAAATAATTATCATCCTCCCAATATTGAGCTATTTCTCCCACTCTGTCAGACTTACCCGGTAGAAATCTATCTGCTACAGCTATCAAATCCTCCACCCCATCCGTACCAATCAAAATTGATTGCACTTCTGGTGTTGGTAACTGACGATGTACGCAGAATTGACAATCTACTAGTTTCATATGTGATAAAATATCTGATATTAATCCATAACCTAAATAGGGAGGAGCATTGTCAGGGAAATGTGGTATGGGAATTACCTCCCCATTCAGAGCGAATACCCCATCACCAATGGCAAACAAAGCCGTCTCTTGGGGAAAAATTACTGCACCGATAATGGTAAATAATAGATACTCCTTCACTACTTGCACCAACTCCCTACCCAGGCTGACAGCTATCATCCCTAAACTATGTAATAAGTCTTGATGAACTCCCTGCCAAAATTCAGTAGATAATCTATCCTGGGATAAATTCCTCAAAATAGCTTCTACCACCAACCGAGCGCCTATTTTCGCCCCTACCTCACTGTGAGTACCGCTACCACAACCATCACAAACAACGGCGATGGTAGCTGACTCAAAATTTACCCAGTAATAAGCATCTTGGTTATTTTTACTTAAACGCAGATGTTCTCTACCAATAATAGAGCCTCCTGCTAGTTCAAATTTATCCTGCATTGTGAGATAGTGTTTATATAACACTAATAATAGTGTCAAAAGTACACGATGTCAAGGAGAATTTAGAACTTAGAATTTACGTTTAATGTGAATTAAGTGCTGAAAGCATTGTAATTAGGTTGATAATGCCAAAACCATGATTTTGGAAAAATCTCAAAACCCTTCTGGGAAAAGAGGTATTTTTAATTCACATCAGGCGTAATATGTGATTTACCTCAGATGTAATCTAATACTCAAAGGGTAATTAAAACTTATTTTCCCCTAACCTCTGACCCCTAAAACCTAACCCCAGTCCTAATTCTATCCTTGTTGTCACCCGTTAAGCCCATGTTCTATTCTTACCAATATTCTCGACCAGCATTGACTGTAGATTGTGTTATTTTTGGTTTGGATGGAGAAAATACGTTGAAAGTGATGCTTATCAAGCGCAAACTTCCAACTTTTGAGGGAGAATGGGCACTTCCTGGGGGATTTGTGCGAATTGAAGAGTCTGTAGATGCAGCTGCGAAGCGGGAATTAAAAGAAGAAACAGGGATTGAGAATGTGTTTTTGGAACAGCTTTATACCTTTGGTGAGGTAGAAAGAGATCCTCGGGAAAGGGTAGTCACCGTTGCTTACTATGCCTTAATTAATCTGCAAGACTATGCCATCCATGCTGATACTGATGCTAGTGACGCTCAATGGTTTGCAACAGATAGTTTACCACCCCTAGCTTTCGATCATGGGCAGATTGTGCAAATTGCGATCGCACGTCTTCAAGGTAAAGTAAAATATGAACCTATAGGCTTTGAGTTGTTGCCACAAAAATTCACCCTTTCCCAGTTACAAAAGCTGTATGAAACGGTTTTGGGACAGGCTTTAGATAAGCGTAATTTTCGGAAGAAAATCTTGAGAATGGATTTGTTGGTAGAACTGGATGAAATGCAAACTGGTGTAGCTCATCGTGCAGCAAGGCTTTATCAGTTTGACGAACAGAAGTATCAACAGCTCAGAGAAAAGGGTTTTAACTTTGAGATTTAACTAGAGTTGCGGGGTGAGTGAAAAAGACTTTTTCGCAGTATTTCTCTAACTGGTAAGGCATATATTTGATGCTGAAAGGCTTGGCAATTCTTGCTGCTAATATACCTCATTATTTGCATGGGAACCGTTGCGTTGTATTACTTATTCCCTATATTTTTTATTACCCAGGTAATAAAAATTTGATCATTTTGATCAGACAAATCCAAACTTTTGTTTAATTTATCACATCAATCTCAATTTTTAAGATAAAAAGGTTGCAATCGTGGACTTTCGATTATTATGTGAGGATTTTAGGATGTTTTGGTTAAGCCATAATTGGATTGTGACTGATATATTTGCCCAAACTTACGGGAATACT
>NZ_FYBH01000234.1 GCF_900185595.1 Calothrix rhizosoleniae SC01 | reverse complement strand
AGGTGGTTTCAATATTTTCTTCTTCGAGAGAAATCAATCCTGGTAGATTTTTGATAATTTGATAGGCATTTAGAGGGTTACTATGATTAATTAAATCTACAATTATTTCATTAATATCAGGTTGGTCAACAACATCAATTTTCTCATTCTCTAGAGTCTTTAAAGCATTATTTTGATCTTCTTCTGTAAAGAAGCGAGCAATTAAAATTCCAGGGATGATATTATTATCAATTTCGGTTTTTTCACCGATTTTTAATTTTGCTTCTGCTAGCATCTCGTCGGTTATTTCTGCCCCCAGGCTTTCTAAATAGTTCTCTTGAACTCGAATTGTGGGTTCATAAGGGATAACAGAATCAACTTCTCTAAATTGCTTAATCTGGTCTAAAGTTTCTTGATTAGGTATAGAAACGATAAATTCAGAATTCCCTAGTGGTTGTAAAATATTTGCCCCTGTGCCTTCTATCCGTTGTTTCCATTCACGACGAACGGGAAACCTAAATTTAACGATTTGCTCTTTTTTTACCATTGTGGGCTCTCCTGAGTCTTCCCCAGGATCTTCTGAAGATTGAAATTCTAGTTGCTTGACTGGATATTTAGTCCTGACTTGAGAAATAATCTCTTCATTATCTATTGAGATGAATATAAACGCATCATAGCTTTCAATAATTTCTATATCTGGGAATATTTCTTTTAGCTCAGATTCGGAACAGAAAATTTGATATATGTTCTGTTCTTGTAGGGAAGGCTGATTAGAAAAAATTCTATCTTCAATCTTTTGCTGACATCGTTTATATAAAATTTTAATTTCTTCAGTGTCAAAAGGTAACTTATTTCTAATTTTCTTAATAAGCTCTAATTCTTCTTCGTTTCCATGTTCACTCATCCACATCAGTGTACCTCTAAAATCCTCTAAATCACGAGGTTGAAGAAGCTGCACTTTTCTTCGCATCAATTCAGCAGTATTTCGTAACTGATACCATTCTTGATAAATTTCAACAAGTTCGGAATCATTAAAGAAACGAAACTTCTTAGCATAAATATTGATGATGCCAATGAGAACATCTAATAATTCAAGTTGATTATTTATAAATTGTGGCTCAATTCTTTCGACAATTTCTTTTTGTCCTTCTAAATTAAAATTTCCCTGATTAACTTCTTCAAATAGTTTATCTAGTTCTACTCTAATGCTATCAATGATATTTTTGCGAGGATTTTCTGTCATTTGAAGTTAAGGTAGTTTGCAATAATTAAAAAACAATAAAAATTAATGTCAAGATAGATTAAAAAAATTTTGAACCACTTCAACCAACTCAAAAGGAAGATAATTATACTTCTGAAGGAGCAAACTTTTTGGATCATCATGAATCTCTTGCTTAAGCTGAGGGTCAGGATGAAAATTTGTAAACAAAATAATTGGAAGTTCAGGAAAAT
The DNA here is from genome assembly GCF_900185595.1 of Calothrix rhizosoleniae SC01. Taxonomy (GTDB): domain Bacteria; phylum Cyanobacteriota; class Cyanobacteriia; order Cyanobacteriales; family Nostocaceae; genus Calothrix_A; species Calothrix_A rhizosoleniae. Next base: position 19,668 of record NZ_FYBH01000234.1, on the reverse strand, counting down.
CGCTTCTGATTTTATTGCGGAATAATATACCTGTTTTCATTCCATTATCAGTATCTTGCATTCTTAATGTTTCTCCTGGTGGCATCATGATATCTAAAATAACTAGTTGAATTGTATTATGATGTTGTTGAAGATATTTTTCAGCAGAATCTATATTATTTTGGAAATTAACTTGATAACCAGAAAATATCAATTCATCAATAAAGTTTTTTATACCTCTTGGCTCATCATCAACAAACAGAATATTTGCTAAAGTCACAGCTTAACACCTCATCTTTATTATTTAGGAATAATTAAGTGGAATTCTGTTGGTTCAGCATTATTAGATAAAATTAAATCTCCTCCTAATTTTTTCATTATACTCTTAGAAATAGCTAGTCCTAAGCCAGAACCATTAACATTTCTTGATATTGCTTCTGGACAGCGAAATCCTTCCTTAAATATTTTTGTTTCGTATTCTTTTTTAATACCAATTCCCCAGTCTTTAAATTTAATGATTAGATTATCTTTATTTTTGTTATCAATATCTATAAAAATCCTAAAATCATTGGGGTTTTCTTTTGCATATTTGATTGAATTCATTAACAAGTTATATACAACTTGATTGAGTTTCGCTTTATCTGTTTGGATCTTCAATCCTATTAACTTAGAAATCATTTTACTGTAACAAATATTATCTATTGAGAATCTTTTATCAATAACAACTGGACGAAGCTGATTAATCGTCTTAATAATAACATCTCTAAAAATAAAGATTTCTTCTATTTTATTTTGTTGAGAAGTATGACCTCCCATAATATATTCTAAGTCTGCGACTTCATACAATAAAATTTCACAGTCTATTAAAATATCTTCTAGTTTTCTATCAATTAATTCTGGAGTTATCTCTTGAAAACGTCTTCGTATAAAACTGGCATTGCTTCTAATACCAACCATAGGAGATCTTAGCTCATGAGTAATTCTATTAATTATTCCTGATTTCCTACGCTCTAATGCTTGCACTGCATAATCAATAAAATTTTCTAATATCTGCACATCTCGATCATAAATATACCTTCGATAATCCCTTTTATAACCTGCCTCAAGAGTACCGATAACTCTATTAGTAGAAGATTCAATCATAGGCATAAAAATTCTGACCAAACTTTTATGCCCATATTTATTAAATACTGTTTGATCGAGACGTTCGTCGTTCAGATCTGGAACTACAATTTTGGCATGTTTCACAATCCAAGATTGAATATCCTTATCATCTAAAGAATGATCTGCGTCTTTTTTAAACTGTTCTTTTTCTTGGTTGGAGATACCGATTATGTATTCTGTTCTAATTCTTTTGGTTTCAAAATTGACTAATGAAATATTAACCATTTCAAAACCTAAGATTTCAGTAATCACTTGCATTATATCTTCCATGATTTTACTATAAGTCTTGGAATGATTGGTGATTTCTTGTTCTTTTTGCCGTAACTTCCTTAGTTTTCCGTCTGATTCTCGCTTTTCAATTAATACACCCGCATAACCTGCTAAGATACTAAGATACTTCTCATCGGCTTTTGAAAAAGCATTAACTACCGACGCTTCAATGTTTAAGACTCCTATTAGTTTGTCGCCAAAATCTACTTTACTTTCTTTTGTATCTGGATCTGGAACTCTAACTGGAATATTTTCGATAACTATAGGAACAGCAATTTCTGACTTAGCATATAGCCAATGGTTAATATAAATACCTTGCCATTCGGAACTTAAAACATCGTTCGCCATGAGAGTTTTTTTATCTTTTAAAGCTTTACCAGTAAGACCTTCACCCAATTTCAAATATGGAATTTTTCTTTTCGCTTCGCTCTGTTCAATAATTTCTAATTTCCCGGTAGAATAATTTAAGCGACTGATTTCTCCAATTCTTTCAATTCTGGATAATGAACAAAAACTATTATTAGCTTGATGCTCTAAATCAAATAGCTCTAAAGCTCCATTTAAAAATGATTTGAGAATTTCATTAGCATTATTATTGCTAATCATTTTTTGCATTATTTCAGTCAATTTTTGCAGCTTTTCTCTATCTTTCAGATGATTTGTAATTTGTTGAGATAAAGCTGCATAATTTGAGAAACATTTAAATTCTTCTTGCTCTATTTCTGTAAAATCACGAGGCTTTGTTGTAAAAAGGTCTAAAATACCTATAATCTCTTTATCAATAATCAAAGGTGCACTGAGTATAGAAACCCATTGTCTTTTTTGCACTTCTGCACGATGCAGAAATTTATCAGGGTCTTGAGTAATATCGGGTAGATAAAAAATCCCTTCTTTAAAATAGGAATCTCGCGATGAAATAAAATTACTATCAAGTTCTAGTTGTTTATAATCATCATCTACTTCGCCACCAGTAGCCAAAATTTTAAATTTTTCACGTTCTGCATCTTTTTTCCAAAGAATGCAAGCTGATGCAGAAAATAGTTCACAAGCTTTATCTGGTAATAGCTGAATAAATTCATCGGAGGAAACCGTCATCAATTTTTCTGATAAATTGCATAATGTTTCCAGTGGATTAAAAGTTTTATAATAATCGATATTTTCCAGAGCAATAACTGCTCGAATAGCAAAGGATTTTAATAAGCTTTGTTTAGATTTAGTTAGGACTTCTAGCTTGGAAGTACAGTGGTAAATATAGCCAACTGGAGTATTTATTACAGAGGATAAAGGACTTCTATAGACTGCTTTTAAATCATATTTTTCTCTGATTATAAGATTAATTGCCTCAGAATGAGATAATACTAATTCATCCCATAATTTTTTTTCGTAATTAATTAATTCTTCAAAATCTGGATTATTACTAGTACAAACAACTTGAGTGACATTCTGAGTTTTAGGCAGAATCAAAGCTATAGCAAAAGTATGAGAGTTGAATGCTTGTTTACCAAGTTCGGTAATTCGCTTCAAGGCATCATCTTGGTGTTTATACTCAAACGGAATTTTACTCAAATCCTTGAATATTTTATCTAAGCGCTCTTCTGAAGCTTCATGGAGCATATTCACCTCATAACAAGTTACATACTTAATCCCCTTCCAAAAAAATGAACGGTTTAGCTTAGCAATCAAGCAATTGATAGTTTGTTAATTGGTTTTCTGCTTAGGGGCTTACTTCTCTAATTTACCATCTGTAACTCCCGGTTATTCTCTAACTTTACCATCTGTAACTCCCGGTCATTTCAGTTATCAGTTATCAGTTATCAGTTATCAGTTACCTCATCGATAAATCGAGGGACTTGAAACTCAGACAATATTTTTGACTCTCCACGGATAAATCCGGGGGCTTGTATCCAGTCTATTTTTTGGTCAAGAATTAATAAATAATAAGTAATAAGTAATAAGTTTACTGCTCATAGGTTTGATGCTTTAACAATGTCCACGCCCTAATTGGGGATTGCTATATATATTGTCTATGGGTAAGTCCTACTTATAAACAAAAGAGTGCATTAAGTCAGGAAATAATAATACAATATCCTTAACTAATGCACTCTTGTTTGCAATTCTAATAAAAACTAAAATTCTGCACTTTCTGGGGTGCGAGGGAAAGGAATTACATCCCTAATATTGCTCATACCAGTCATAAATTGGACTAATCTTTCAAAACCCAATCCAAAACCCGCATGGGGAACTGTACCATACCGGCGTAAATCCAGATACCACCATAAATCTTCTGGTTCCATTCCTTGAGCTTTGATCCGACTTTCAAGGATATCTAGCCGTTCTTCCCGTTGGGAACCACCAACAATTTCACCAAGTTTTGGTGCGAGAATATCCATTGCGGCGACGGTTTTACCATCATCGTTTAAACGCATATAAAAAGCTTTAATTTCCACTGGATAATCAGTAACAATTACAGGCTTTTTAAACTGCTGTTCACACAAATAACGCTCGTGTTCTGATTGTAAATCTAAACCCCAACTAATGGGATATTCAAACTTGGCATCAGCTTTTTCTAAAAGTGCGATCGCTTCTGTATAGGTAATGCGCTCAAACTGATTATTAATAATATTTTCTGCTGTGGCGAGGACAGTATTATCAATACGTTTATTGAAAAATTCCATATCTTCTGGGCATTTTTCCATTACATATTGAAAAATATACTTGAGAAATGCCTCTGCTAAGTCCATATCCCCACTCAAGTCGCAAAAAGCCATTTCCGGCTCTATCATCCAAAATTCTGCTAAATGACGGGAGGTATTGGAGTTTTCGGCGCGGAAGGTAGGACCAAAGGTATAGACGTTGCTAAACGCCATCGCCATGATTTCTGCTTCTAATTGACCACTAACTGTTAAATAGGTGGGTTTACCAAAAAAGTCCTGACTGTAGTCTACAGCTTGACTGTCCGTGCGGGGAATATTCTTCAGGTCTAAGTTACTAACACTAAATAACTCCCCTGCTCCTTCACAATCACTAGCAGTAATAATGGGAGTGTGAACCCACATAAAACCACGTTCTTGGAAAAATTGGTGAATGGCTGTAGAGCAAGCATTTCTCACCCGAAAAACCGCACCAAAAGAATTAGTCCGCGATCGCAAATGTCCAATGGTACGCAAAAATTCAAAGGAGTGGCGTTTCTTCTGTAAGGGATAGGTTTCCGCATCTGCTTCTCCAAATACCTCTACAGTTTGAGCTTTTAACTCAATGCGCTGTCCTTTCCCCTGGGAAGCTACCACTACTCCACTCACTTCCACAGAAGCACCTGTATTTAGCTTTTTTAATACTTCTTCATAATTTGGTAAATCTCCATCTAGCACAGCTTGTAAACTAGCCAGAGACGAGCCATCATTAACTTCAATAAAAGCAAATCCTTTTAATTCCCGTTTTGTGCGTACCCAGCCTTGAATTTTGACTAATTCATCAGGTTGACTACTACGTAAAATTTCTGCAATCCGTAGATCTACCATATTATCCAACCACAGACTTTAATATCCAGCCTATGATAACGCCCAATCCACCAAAGCGGATGATTTGCCAAAATGCTTCTCGTAAACCAGTTTTTGTAAACACAAAACCACCAGCCAAAAAAGAAACTGTTAAATAACTCTCAGACATTAAACCTAAAGCATTATCCAAATCTTCCAGTTGTTGTTGAATCTGTTGTAGTTCTGTTTTTAATTCTGGAAGAGGATTTTTCCGCAATTGCTGTTTTATATCCTCTCGGTGGTGCTTTAGCTCAATTTGACGTTGTTTATCCCGAAGAATCTGAGCATAACGTTGTTGCAGCTCTACCAGGGATTTTTGCACATTACCTAGTGCTTGCTCAAATTCTGCTGATAATTCCGTCTGTTCAGAATTTTGTTCGTCAGGTATTTGCGGCAGTTGCATCTAAATATTTAGTAAAGTAGTTTTAAAAGATAGTATGCCCAAAAATTATGGTGGAATCTAAAAATATGCCCTTATCTGCCGATGTAAATAGTTTAACTACCTTAGAATTAGCCCAAGCACTGATGGATAGACTTGGCATTTCCCCTAACGATTGGCATCGTCTCAAGTCTAACCGAAAAGCTCGTGCTAGCGAACAAGCAGCAGCAGCTCTGGTATTTTTGTTAAAAGATCAACCAGAAGAAGCCCTACCTCGATTAGAGCAAGCCACTGGTTGGTTAAATCGCTCTATTTCCGCTCCCCCTTGTCCAACTCATGGGGATAAAGGAATTAAGGAGTGAAGGAGTGAAGGAGTGAAGGAGTGAAGGAGTGACAGACGAATTTCCCCCTATTTAACTACTCTTAGGAGCATACTTGTTTTTAATTTTAGTCCTCGAATGACAAACTGCACGGATCAGCTAAATCCGTATAATTCAATATAATTAAATTCCCGTAATCAAATCCGTGAAATCAGTGAAATTTGTAATCGAGTTTAGTTACGGAATTTAGTTACGTGATAATAATGGAATCCTGGGGCGGTTTTCTAACTGCTTAGATAACCTTAACTCTGTCCCTTTGCGGTTCCATTCTACTTGATCGAATATTTGATGCAGAATACATAAACCCCTACCACTTTCTGACTCATCTGGGGGTAAATATTCTGTGGGATTTGTATCACAACTACAGGCGGGATGAAAACCTCGACCTTGATCTGATATGATCCACCAATAGCGATCGTCAATTAAGGAAAAACGGACTATCACTGTTTTGCCAGGATCAAGATTGTTGCCGTGTTTAGCTGCGTTGACTAAGGCTTCTTGAAGTCCTAGACGCAGTTCTGCTTGCATTCTGCTGGGAATCTCTGCCAGAAGTAAATCTAAAATTGGACAGAGATATAAGGTTGAGGCAAAACTGATTGTGCCCCAGTTGCGTCCAATAGGACGGAGTGAAATTGTAATCACAAGAGAGACCCCATAGCTTTCAGAGTTAGCTAGACATTAGTTTGGTGTCACTCACACCCCGATTGTTTTATTATTAGGTGGTTGTGTCTTCTGCAAACTTGCGTCTGGAAAACTAAATTGTGAAAATGCTAGGGAGCATTGACTTTAAATAATAATCATCGGTTGTTTTCATTGTTAGCAGTAGTAATTTCATTTCAAAAGCTTCCATCATTCGAGAAAGATGCTTTCTAGTTTTTTAGAGTTTTGTCTCCTTTAATGTGTACTGATTTGCACTTTCAACAACCTTGTTCATATCTTTAAGAGTCTATGCAACTTTAAAGTTTTTACAAAGAAAGAATTATATTTTTGGTCTAACTAGATTCTAGCATTGTCACTATGCATTAGACTACAAATTGTAAAGAAGAGTTAGTTATTTAGATTAGGTATCCTTCCCAGTATGGGATAATGATAAAAAAGCAGCAACTTCCACGTGGGATGTTTGTGGGAAAAAATCCGCAGGTTGTATGCGTTTCAGTCTATACATGCCATCTTGGCAAAGTAGTTTTAAATCCCGAGCTAAGGTGGCTACTTTACAACTGACGTACACTATGGAAGATGGTTTTGAGATTCGTAAAGTTTCAATAACTGCGCGATCGCATCCTTTACGGGGTGGATCGAGCAATACAACATCTGGCTGGATATTCATTTGGGGCAGTAATTTTTCTACTGTTCCCACCTGAAAACTAGTATTGTCAATGCCATTGTGTTGAGCATTGAAGTTTGCTTGTGCCACTGCTGAACCTTGAACTTCTAAACCGATAACTTGGCGTACCTGTTTTGCTAAGGGCAAAGCCAATGTGCCAATGCCACAATAGGCATCAACTAGTATCTCACCACCTTGTAAATTTAATTCAGATTGAATCACTTCTAGGAGGGCTTCGGCTGTTTCTGTATAAACTTGGAAAAAAGTGTCACCTCGTATCTGCAACTCTAAACCAGCAAATTGTTCTCGCAAATAAGGAACTCCAACAATGCAGTGGGTTTCCTTGCCAAAAATGGCATTAGTGCGATCGCTATTCAGGTTTAACATTACTCCTACTAATGGGGGATAGTGGTCTAACCACTCTTGTGCTTGTTCTGCAATTCCTGGTATGTTTACCTGATTTGCGATTAGGGTCAGTAAAATTTCCCCAGTTCGACGACCAATACGTAAACTGAGATGGCGAATTTGCCCTTGGTGTAGCCGTTCGTCGTATATTTGCCAACCGCGCTTTTGAATATCCTGTTTAATTCCAGCCAGTAATGGATTCAAACGAGGGTCTTGTACTGGACATTGGTTTAAATTAATTAACTTATGGCTCCCTTTTTGGTAGTACCCAGCTTGTACATTTCCCGTTGTGGATAACCCCAGAGGATAGGTAACTTTATTACGGTAGTGTAAAGGAGAGGGTGCAGCTAAGACCGGATCTACAGGCGGTTGGTGAAAACCACCAATCCGTTCTAAACTTTGAATAACTTGGTTGTGTTTAGCTTGTAATTGGCGATCGTAATTGATATGTTGCCACTGACAACCCCCACACTTGTCAGCCACAATGCAACTGGGGCGAATCCGGTGGGGTGATGATTGTAAAAATTTTTCCAGCTTCCCATAAGCATATTGACGTTTTATGTGTACCAAACGGACAATAATGCGATCGCCGGGGACAGTATCAGGTACAAACACCACCCGTTCTTGCCAACGTCCTACCCCATCCCCAGTATCACTGAGATCGGCGATTTCAATTTCAATTAATTCACCTTGTTGCCAATTCGTCATACGATTTTAGATTTTGGATTGTTATACATCACCTCATCACCTCATCACCTGTTCCCATCATCTCATCATCACTTCCCTACTTCCCTTGTGTGCCTGAGAGTCGCTAAACTAGCAAATAACATTTCATGTCATTGCAAAAATCATGACTGTAGTAAGCCAAGTTATTCTCAAAGCCGACGATGAACTACGTTACCCCAGTAGCGGTGAATTAAAAAACATTCAAGACTTCTTAAAAACAGGGGAACAACGAATGCGTATCGTCACCACCCTGACTGAAAATGAAAAGAAAATAGTACAAGAAGCAACTAAACAATTGTGGCAAAAACGCCCCGATTTTATTACACCAGGTGGTAATGCCTATGGAAAGCGAGAACGTGCCCAATGTATCCGCGATTTTGGTTGGTACTTACGACTCGTTACCTATGGTGTGCTAAGTGGTGACAAAGAACCAATTGAATCCATTGGTTTGTTGGGAGCGCGGGAAATGTACAATTCTTTGGGTGTACCCCTCGCCGGAATGGTCGAAGCAATCAAGAGCTTGAAAATGGCTTCCCTAGATTTACTGAATAAAGAAGATGGTGCTGCAACAGCTCCTTACTTTGATTTCATTATTCAGGGAATGTCATAAAAGCAAATTAGATGTGACTGATTGACTGATTGTCCCTGAGATGCTGATTTTGGGTACATAAAGAATAACTCGGGAGCATTACTTGAATATTTTTGTCTAAATGTCAAAGTGGGAACACCAGGATTAAATATGAGCAGCCTGGGTCGATAATATTCTTATTTTGAGAATAATCTTCCCCACAATCATTAGTGGCTATGGCATTTATTTGTCACATTTATTTGTCAAGTTACAAATTGGTTGTGGGGAAATTTAACACTCCTTGCGGGAAGTCCCCCGGTGGAGTCTTAGGAACCAGGGGATGAAAGCAAGGGCAGAGAGAGACTTTTACAATAAGTAAAAGTCCTTTGCTGGAGGTAGGAAATTGGGAATTGAGAATCGGATATAGGGAATAGTTTCACCCCTATTTCCTTGCACTTTCTCCAGAAAAAATATCCTAAAAGCAATAAATAAATGTTGTAGCTAGCCTACAGAGGTTGCATTGCCTGTTTATATATTACCCAGTTGATCCCTTCTTGGTTTGAGCCAAGCAAAAAATAAAAAACCGACAGAAGCATAGCTAGAAACTGTCGGCATTTTGTGTGTTCCCTATTAATGACTCGGCTAGAGTTCAGTAGTTCTAATTATGTATATTTTTAGGTGGTAAATATAGGATCATAGTCATAGGTATTCGTGATTCTCATCACAACAATATTTACCCTGAAATGAGTGTATTTCAAGACTTTTGGACTCGTGTCAACTATAATCTGTCGATCGCAATTTGTTTGGCAGACTAATAAAACCACTAAGGCAATATAGAAATTAGGCAATTCTTAAGATAAGAATAAGAAAAAGTTAAATCTATGATTTATGTTGTAAAGTAAATGTCCCTATTATAAACCAAAAAATTAAAGTAATTTAAATAAAATATAAAGTTTGTTCAATTCTTGCCCTGCGACCTGGTAATTTGCATTGCAGCACTACCAATTGCGCCACCAATGCCCAAAATTATTCACTTTTGTCACAGATTCAAGACTTAAAGTTTTTAATCCATCCTGAATGATAGGAACTACTGACTTTTGCCCTGGAACTTCACGGGACTCCCCTATGACTGGCAAACAATCTTTTTTTTACTTTGCGATCGCAGTTAATCTGGTAAGCCTAACCACTCATGCACCAAATTGGTAATCGCCTTAGTATCCCGTTATTGAGCTAGTTATAAAAGATTCTGTGCCATAAATTTGTAGAATAGGAAAATAAACTGATAACCTAGTTTCAGTATTCCCAACCTGTAGCCACAAAATTAATTCTCTGGCAAAATTTACTGAATACAACTCATCAAAAATCCAACTCATTAACCATTTCACTCCTGGTCATTAACAAAATCAATCCCTATATGGTTGCTCTATTGTTCACAATTTGTTACAAAAGTACAAAGAACTTCTAGAGATTAGACTCAAATGTTCGGCGGACTAACTGGTTTTACAGAATCCAAGGGTACAGACTGGGGTGAGAAAATGCTCAACACAGTCGCCAGCCAAACTATTCGCCACTTGTTTACCCAAAGCGAGTCGGTGGAGGTATCTGTCCGCTGCTATCCCTCTAGCAAACTTTTGCAAGGCAGCATTGACAGCTTCAAAATGAATGGTCGTGGTTTGGTAATTCGCAGAGAATTTGCTGTGGAGGAAATGTCCTTTGAAACTGATGCTGTTGCTATTGACTTCAGCTCGGTAATGAGTGGCAAATTGAATTTGAAGCAACCGACCCAAGCGATCGCTCAAGTAGTATTATCTGAAGCAGGTATTAACAATTCTTTTCAAGCTGAATTAGTCAAAAAGCGTTTAATTAATCTAACTGTACCTAGTTTGACTGCTTTATCTGATGGTAAACCTGTTTCTTTTCCAGAATTAAAGGTACAGCTATTACCAGAAAATCAGTTGCAGATTTTTGCCCAAGCAGATTTGAGCAATGGCGAGCTAGTACCCCTAAATATGACCGTAAATGTTTCCATTGAAAAGCGGCGAAGAGTATCTTTCCAAAATCCTGATATCAACTTAGATAATGTGCCAGAAGCACAAAAACAAACGTCACAAACCTTAAGTAGGGCGCTAGTAGAAATTTTAGATAATATGGTTGATTTGGATCGCTTCGACCTGGATGGGGTGAAAATGCGGCTTAATCGCTTAGAAACCCAAGGTAAGCAACTGATATTTAGCGGTTATGCGGAAATTGAGCGCATTCCCCGTACCGGTTAAGGGAAAGAGGGAAGAAGGAAGAGGGAAGGAGAGAAAGAGGGAAGGAGTGAAAGAGGGAAGGAGTGAAAGAGGGAAAGAGGGAAAGAGGGAAAGACAGCCATTTATACTCATCTTCCCATCACTCCATCACTCCATCATCCCATCACTCCATCACTCCATCACTCCATCATCCCATCACTCCATCACTCCACCACTCCATCACTCCACCACTCCACCACTCCATCACTCCATCACTCCATCACTCCATCACTCCATCACTCCCCACACCACTAATTTTCAATACATCTTCCATTGAGGTGCAGTAGTTGGGTAAGCCAAAACTACTAGGGTTGATAAACTGATTGTAGGTAAAGTGGCGATAGTTCATGCAGAAACGATCCCAAGCTGCCATTTGAATCCGAAATACGGCAATAATCAGATTTGCCAATGATAATGACAGGGGGATGCGAAAGTAAATTTTTTTACCTAGATAGTTACATACTGCTTCTACTGCTTGGTTAGCAGTTAAAGGGTTTTGCCCTAAAACGAATTTCTTTGCATCCTTTGCTGTATCTGGGTTTTCTATTAAGTACCTCACCACTGTGGCAATATCTTTACCGTGGATGAAGTGAAAGCTACCATCTGCTTGCAAAAAGCGAATGATATTGATGTATTTAACAACTTCGGGAATACCCGTTGTCAGGTGAGAGTAAGGTTTTTTACCATCGCCACCCAATACTAAAGTCGGGTAAACCGTGGTGACTTTAGAAGCGATCGCTAATTCATCTATTTTATGCAAACAATCATATTTGGAACTAATATAATCTGTCCCTAGTTCCCCTGCTTCTGGAATTGGCTGATTATCACGCCCTAATACACTAGCAGTAGAAAAGTATATTACCTGTTCGCACTGATCTACATCCAGCAAATTCATCAACTCTAGGGTCTTGTTGACGTTAATATCATAAGTATTCTCACCACCCCAAGCAGTTGCAGTTAAAACAGCTATATCTATAGTTTTTAATAAATCGGCAAGCTGACCAATGTCTGCCATATCAACTTGCAAAACATTGATTCCAGAACGTGCTTGGGTATTTACTTGTAATTTTTGGGGATTTCTGACCAGTAAATATAGTTGATAATTTGTATCCTGAATTAAAGTTTCACTCAGGTAATGACCGATACACCCACTAGCGCCAGTCAGCAAAATCCGTTTTTGAGTCATAGGTTAGTTATTAGTGATTAGTTATTAGTTTATTACTTATGGTTGATGAAATAGTAATACCAATTAATGACCAACAACTAATGACCAATAACTAACAAGAGATGTTTCACACAGCAGCGGTAAGACTAATTTGCTTGGCTGTTTCAAAGAAAAATTTCACATTTTCCTCTGGGGTGCTGGGTAGAACACCATGACCGAGGTTAAGAATATGACCTCTATTACCAGCTTTACGCACAGTATCATAAATGCGATCGCGGATAAATTCTTGGGAACCAAATAGCACCCCTGGGTCAAGATTACCTTGGACTTTCATTTCTTTGCCCAATCTTGCCCGTGCATCCGCCATATCAACTGTCCAATCAACATTGATAATATCTGCACCGGATAAAGCCATTCTTTCGAGTAAACCAGCACTACCGCTAACCAATAAAATTAGTGGTGTGTCAGGGTGAGTTTGTTTAACTTGCTGGAAAACCCGTTTTTGGTATGGTAAGGCAAAAGTTTCATAATCTTGAGGACTTAATTCTCCTGCCCAAGAATCGAACATTTGTACTACTTGAGCGCCACAATCAATTTGGTAGCGCACATAGGTGGCGATGGAATCTGCAAGTTTACCCAGAAATTGGTGTAACATTGTCGGATCGGAGAACGCCATATTTTTGATAATGGAGTAAGTTTTAGATCCCTTACCTTCTACCACATAGGCAGCTAAAGTCCAGGGCGCACCCACAAAACCTAACATGGTAGACTTATTGCCAATTTCTTGGCGCAATGACTGCAAAATGGTTTTAATGAATGGCAAAGACTCTTCAGGTTCTAGGGGACGTAAATTATCAACTTGCTCTTGAGTGCGGATGGGGGAAGCAATAATTGGTCCTTTACCTTCCGCAACGTCCATATCAATACCTATTCCTGGAAGTGGTGTGACAATATCGGAGAATAAAATTACACCATCTGGTTGAAAAGCCTTCCAAGGCTGCAAAGAAACTTCAATCGCTACTTCGGGTATTTCCGAGCGATCGCGAAAAGAAGGGTACTTTTCTCGTAAATCTCGGTAAGCTTTCATGTACCGTCCTGCTTGTCGCATCATCCATACGGGGGGACGATCTACGACTTCACCACGGGCTGCTCTGAGTAAAAGAGGATCGCTTGAGGAGACACCCATTGAATACTACATCCTATCTAAATCACTATATTTATGCCAATCTTTAGCTTATCATCCTGGGATTACGCTTTTGTGATAACTGATAACTGATAACTGATCATTAATGACTGATAGCTACTTGATTCTATGGAAAAGGACTCTAATTATTCTGCTGATGCAGTGTCTAATACTACCCAAACAGGTAAAAGACCCTTACTTTTAATTCCGCGATCGCAACGTCGTTGGTTTTTTGTCCAATTTACCCTGGCGACCCTTGTAGGATGGGTTTTGGGGGGAATTGCCAGTATTTTCTTAGAAATCAACCTAAGAACTATTTTATCACCTGGTTTTGCCTCACAGCCACAAATCTGGTCTAATATTACCAATAATCTTGGCATAGGTTTATTTGCGGTCATTTTTGCTTTTTTTCAAGGATTATTAATCGGGCGCTATTTGTCCTTCTGGTGGTGGACACTAGCCACTAGTATGGGTTGGTTAATTTTTCTTAATGTGGCACAAGCATGGAAAAACTATATTCTTTCCCCGAATGTATTACAATTTTTGCCTAGCAATCAGGTGGTAGTATTTAGTATCTTGTCTACCATTGCCTATAATTTGGCTGCGATTTGGCTGGGACTCTTGCAGTGGCTAGTAATCAGACAACGGGTAATAGGTGCTTGGTGGTGGACTTTTTTGCCTTCTGGGATATTTTTTACCATCAGTATTTTGGTGTGGTTGCTTTCACTTTTGCAAGAGTTTATTCCAGAAATCAACCGGACTCAGATATTGTATTTAAGTGGACAAGGATTTACGGCAGTGATTTTGGGAGTAATTCCAGCCATTGCCTTGTGCAATTTAAAAATCAAACCCAAGGGTATGCCCACAATTTCCCATTCATCCTCACAAGGAAGGTCGAAGCAAGGTTAACAAATATGAACACAGATAGTCATCTGCAAACTAATGTGGTTCCTCCTGTGGCAGAAAAACAGCCCCAGATTTTAGAATTGCACGGCGATCGCCGGGTAGACAACTACTTTTGGATGCGCGATCAAGAAAATCCCCAAGTAATATCCTATCTGGAAGCAGAAAATGCTTACACAGATGCCATGATGCAGCACACCCAAGGGCTGCAAACCCAGCTTTATGAAGAAATACTAGCTCGCATCAAAGAAAGGGATCTCTCGGTACCATATCGCAAGGATGACTATTATTATTATTCCCGCACAGAGGAAGGCAAAGCTTATCCAATATACTGCCGCAAACGGGGTAGTCTTGATGCTGGAGAAGAAGTTTTATTAGATCAGAATCAATTGGCAAATGGTCATGAATTCTGTGATTTGGGTGTATTGGCAGTTAGTCCCAATCATCAGATTTTGGCATATTCAACTGATACTACTGGAGCCGAGCGTTATACTCTGTTTTTTTTAGATTTGAATTCCCATGAATTATATGCAGATATCATTGAAGATACTTATTTCTCACTAGTTTGGGCTAATGATAATAAAACGGTTTTTTACACCACAATTGATGATGCCAATCGCCCTTTCAAATTGTTTAGACATACTTTAGGTTGTGATGTTGCTGATGATGAATTGATTTATCATGAGCCTGATGATGGGTATCATTTATATGTGGATAAAACTCGTAGTCAAGAATATTTATTGTTGACTGTCGGCGGTAGTATTACCTCAGAAATTCACTATTTAAAGGCTGATAATCCTTTTGGTGAATTTGAGGTGATTGCCCCAAGGGATACAGGGATTTTATATGATGTTGAACATCATAGCGACTATTTTTATATAGTTACTAATGAAACAGCAATTAATTTTAAATTAATGAGGACTCCGATTACTGCCATTGGGAAAGATAATTGGCAAACTGTAATTCCTCATCGACAAGATGTGAGATTATCAGAGGTCAGTGCCTTTGTTAATCATTTAGTAATTTACGAAAGAAAGGGAGGATTACCCACAGCTAGAATCCAAAATATTGCCACAGGAGCCGAAAATCAGATTACTTTTCCCGAGCCTACCTATGATTTTGAGGAAGATACAAACGCGGAATTTAATACTAATATTCTCCGGTTTAGTTACACTTCTTTAATTACTCCTCCATCGGTATTTGATTATGATATGGATACTAATCAACGGGAGTTAAAAAAAGAAACGGAAGTTTTGGGTGGATACGATCGCACTCAATACCGGAGCGAATGGTTGATGGCTACTGCCGATGATGGTACATCAGTTCCCATTTCTATTGTTTATCCACGGGATATTAAACAAGATGGTACAAATCCCCTATTTATGTTGGGATATGGTTCCTATGGCTATTCTTATCCAGTCACATTTGCATCGGATATATTATCTCTCTTAGATAGGGGAGTAGTATTTGCCATTGCTCATGTTCGTGGTGGGGAAGAAATGGGGCGACAATGGTACGAAGAAGGGAAATTTTTACATAAGAAAAATACCTTCACAGATTTTATCACCTGTGCTGAGTATTTGATTGCCCAAGGTTGGACAGCTAGCGATCGCTTGGCGATTTCCGGTGGGAGTGCTGGTGGGTTGTTAATGGGAGCGGTGATGAATATGCGTCCCGATTTGTTTCAAGCAGTTGTTGCTCGTGTACCTTTTGTCGATGTGTTAACAACTATACTCGATACATCCTTGCCCCTATCTGTGATGGAGTGGGAAGAGTGGGGCAATCCCAATGAAAAGGCTTATTATGACTACCTTAAGTCCTATTCTCCCTATGATAATGTGGAAGCAAAGGATTACCCAGATATACTGATTACTGCTGGTTTAAATGATTCTCGTGTTAAGTATTGGGAACCGGCTAAATGGACGGCGAAATTACGGGACATGAAAACCGATGAAAATATTCTCTTACTGAAAACTAATATGGGTGCGGGACATAGTGGGGCTTCTGGAAGGTATGAAAGCTTGAAGGAATTGGTTTTTGAGTATGCTTTTGTATTCGATAGATTGGGAGTGGGGAAGTGAGGGAAGGAGTGATGGAGTGATGGGATAGGGTGTGTTGTGCAGTAGATAACGCACCTTCATAAAAACTTGAATAAAAACTTTTAGTGTAGAATTTTTCCTACTCCCTACTCCCTACTCCCTACTCCCTATTCCCTATTCCTTGCTTAAAAATCAGGAGGAAAAATTAATGCGGCGATAGACTTCAGCAAGAGGAATTTCTACATTTAGACTGTGTAGTAATATCAACTGCTCGAGATGATCGTAAACCTGCCATTGCCAGCGATTATTACTGTCACCAAGTTTGTGGTATTGTTCAATATAAGGTTCTGCTTGGCTAATTAGTAAATATTCACGAAAGCTAGGAATGGAGCGATATTTTCTAAACTTTTCACTTCGATCATAAGCTTCAGTGGAGGGTGATAAAACTTCAACAATCAGTAAAGGATTGAGAATTTCGTCAGTTCTATCACCGTTCAATTGTGGTTGTCCATCAACTACCATCAAATCAGTGTAAGTCCCACAATTGTATTCAGGAATCCAAACACGCAAGTCGCTATTATATAAGCGAAAGTTGGTATCTCTGAGCAAAAACCCCAAATAAATTAACAGGTTGCTAGCGATCGCGCTGTGGGCTTCTGACCCTCCTGGCATAGTTATAATATCTCCATTGCGATATTCGTGACGAATTTCGGCGGTTGATTCCATCGCCCGATATTCCTCTAGGGTGAAGCGAGTTGTTGTCACATCTGGGGTAGTGGTGGGCGGATTGGTTTGATTAATAACCACTATCAAACCTCCTGAGTTGAATAACCTAAAACTATTTTGACATACTGCAAGACATTAGCCTTCATTTTCAATTTTCACTTACCGAAAATCTGTTCATCCGAGTTCATTCTTACTGCTATTTTTTGAACTCTGGTATACGCAGTTAATGAGAACCATTATCTAAGCCCGTTTTGCCTGTACAGTGGGAAAATTAACATCTATAACCCAATTCTCATCGACAAATTCCAAATTCTCATCATAGATAAGAACAAGAGTACCAAAATTATCCATAGTATTCGGTTGACTGTCAACAACATGAGATGAAGCTAGAAGAACAAATTTCAATTCAAGAAAGCGTTTGGTATCTGTAACACCAATAGAACTACTAACGAAGGAAGGTACTAGAGTATGGGGTAAAATAATCCCTTCATAATATTCATCTTGCTCATCCCAATAGCCGCAAATTTTATAATCAGATAATTTTAAATGCTCTTGAACAAGTGAACTTGCATCTAGATTTTCCACTATTTCGGTCAAATCATGCCATACGGGATGATTTTTCAATTCGAGTTTAGTCATGGCTTATTTCCTATTAATGTTCTGTGACTAACCCAGTAAAGTGCAATACTCCATCTATAAATTTTCCATGAAATCGTCGATTGCCACCTTTCCCCAGGACTTTTGATTTCAAATCGTAATCTTCTTCTTGGGAAGGAACAAGTCCATTACCCATTGGGCTAGGTGATGTAAGTCGGGCTGTGCCTGCTATCGCTGTTTGACCCCAGAATCCCACGGATTCTATCCGTGGGAGTATGTCAACTAGACATCACATACACAATTTCGTTTATTCATTCTCCCAAATTAAATCTAACCGTTCTTGAGCTGCTTTCAATGCTTTCTGGGGGGACTCACCTAATAAACTAGCTTCAATGGCTCGACCAAGACTATCAGATAAACGACTATATCCAACTATAATTGGTCGAGACTTTGCTACGGGCATTTGTGCTAAAAATACTTGTAATTCTGGTTTTTGACTAGCAAATTCCTGATATGCTTTACTTTGGGCGGCTTTAAGATTAATTGGTAAAAAACCCGTGCCAATGCTCCATTCTGTCTGGAATTCCGCACTTAAAACATACTCCAAAAACTTGAGCGCTGCTTTTTCCCTGACTGGGGTGGTTTTCATCAAATAAAAATTTCCAGTACCCGTTGCTGTGGCACGTTCAACATTCCCAGGTATGGGAAATACCCCATAATCAACCTTCGACTTGGTAATATAAGTCCATGGCCCAGTAATTTGCATTGCCACACGGCCAGCAATAAAGTCATCTTCTTCGTAACCCCGTTCGGGAGCTGAAAGTTTTGCTGAGCCGTCTAGTAATAAATCTTGCCAGAATTGTAAAGCTGCGATCGCTTCTGGGTTATTTAAATTAGGTTGGTTTTTGGTCACAACTTCTCCTCCAGCACTCCACAAAAAGGGGAACCAAGAAAAGACAGTCCATTCTCCTTTTCCTAAGGGTAGTAACATCCCATATTGTTCTGGTCTGTTGTCACCATTACGATCTATAGTTAACTTTTTCGCAGCTTGTCTTAGTTCTGACCAAGTTTCGGGGGTTTGCGTAATTCCCGCAGCTTGAAACAATTTTGGTCGGTAGAAAATACCGAGATTGCTGGTGTACAGTGGCACAGACCAAATGTGACCATCTAATTGCAACTCATCAAATAAATTGGGAGGAATTTCTGACTTTACAGGTAATTTTTCCAGCCAATTTTCTAAAGGTTGAATTGCTCCTAGTTCCACAAATTGACCTGTAGTTTCAGGAGAAAATGACAGAATATCTGGGGGTACATTGCCAACTACTGCCGTTAATATTTTTGGTAATTGTTGGTCTGGCTCACCTGCAAAAATAGACTCCACATAAATATTAGGATGGGTTTGGTTAAATTTATCAACTAATTTATTAAATACATCTCTGTTCACAGGGGGATTAATTCCCTGCCACAGTGTTAAATGAATGACTCCGTTATCTTTTTTTGTGGTATTTTGACAACCAAATAAAATAATCAGGCAGATCAGACAAATTGTCAGAACTGGGAATGACCAATTATAAATTCTCAATTTCTGGGTTAATTTTTCTATTGGAAAATGGGAAAGGTTAGTTTTCATGCCAAGTAGTTAGATAGATTGAAATTATCACTTAAAAACTCTTGGTAATATTTATTTTTGATTCAGTATAAATATTAAGTTATTATCTTTACACTTGAATAGTATCATATTAGTCTGAGTTCATTGTGAAAAAATCATGGCTACACCTACCATTCCACCTTATTTAAACACTTATTCTCAAGATTCATTTTCTTTAAAACAGCATTTACAAGATTTCTTAC
Organism: Calothrix rhizosoleniae SC01; assembly: GCF_900185595.1. Classification (GTDB taxonomy): domain Bacteria; phylum Cyanobacteriota; class Cyanobacteriia; order Cyanobacteriales; family Nostocaceae; genus Calothrix_A; species Calothrix_A rhizosoleniae. Next base: position 182 of record NZ_FYBH01000234.1, on the reverse strand, counting down.
ATTTAGATACCCAAACCTTAGAAAGTAAGTTGATGGCTTCTCAACAGGAGATGGCAGAATTAGGACACAAGGATTTTGATTGGGAGGAGGCTACTAATTTTTACCAGGAAAAGGTAGGAGAAATCTACTTATTTGAACTAGGAGCATGGCATTTAGAGAGTCATGAATATATTGGAGATAAG
>NZ_FYBH01000233.1 GCF_900185595.1 Calothrix rhizosoleniae SC01 | reverse complement strand
ACTGTTGACTGTTGGCAGTTAGCTAACCTTAAATTTATATGTATGGCAGGTGTTTATTTATTGAATTTTCCATCGATAATCTAGAGATTAGCCAATACCTCTGGTGTCACAGCAAAAGTTAAAACTGTTTCATCAACTCCTTTTAATTCTAAAGGACGACCCTTAGTAATTTCCTCATCTTCTAAATAATCTGCTACAGCAGCAGATGCTAAAATTCCCCCTGGTTCAGCAGCTTGCTGCAATCTCGCAGCAATATTCACACTCGGTCCAATAGCAGTATAGTCCGCACGTTCCTTGCCACCAAACATACCAACAACGGCTGTACCTTGGTGAATCCCACAACGGAATTGCAAACCATAACGTCCGTCTGTTTCAAACAAGCCTCGTTCTCGCCATTTTTGATTTAATTTATCTAAGGAACGATACATAGCTCTAGCAGTATCAATAGCACGATGTACCTGCTCATTGGGGGTGAGGTCTTCTGGCGCACCAAACAAAGCTACAATCGCATCACCCATAAATTTATCCACAGTCCCGCCATTATTAAATACATCTTTGGTCATAGCTTCCAAATACTCATTGAGTAATTCTGCCACTTTTTTAGACCTCAGGGTATTAGACAGCTGGGTAAAACCAACAATGTCACTAAATAAAACAGTAATCAACCGTGGTTCTGGACGTAAATCAAGGATTAAATCCCCATGTGCAGCCTTGTCTACCAATGCAGGTGGGAGAAAACGCTGGAGTACAGATTCTGTCAGATAGGAATTTAATTCCAAAACCTGCTTTTCATTCTCCTTCAAGGCTAAAAGATTCTTTACCCCTGCTAAAAGTTCCCGATCATTAAATGGTTTAGCCAAATAGGCATCCGCACCCTGCTCTGTACTACTAATCCGGGTTTCTTCATCAACTTTGGCTGTTAATAAGATAATTGGTATTCCTCTTAAATTCTCTTGATTGCGAATCATCTGAATCATATCCAGCCCAGATACCAAAGGCATCATCAAATCGCTGATAATCAAACTGGGTGTGATTTGCTTCGCCATCTGGAAACCTTCTGCACCGTTACGAGCAGTTTGCACTTTATAGCCACTGGCTCTAAGGATGTCAGATACATAAATCCGCAAATCTGGATTATCATCTACAACCAGAATTAAGTGTCCCTTACCATTAGTCGAATTCTGATATTCTTTATTTTCAGGCAGTTCTATGGCAAACTTTTGCAAATCTTCTATAGATTCAATTAGTTCTAAGTCGGCTAACTCTACCGTTGCACGATTTATATTAACTTCAGTCGCAGTTTCTTGAATCTGTTCTGGAGGTAGGTGATTGACTCCAGATTTTAAAGAAATTGTAAAGGTAGTACCTTCACCATAAACTGACTGGACGGAGATGTTACCTCCATGTATTTCCACTAATTCTTTCACCAACGCCAAACCCAAGCCCGTACCCTCATAGGAACGATTTTCTGAGCCTTCTGCTTGACGGAAACGTTCAAAAAGATGGGGAATTTGGTGATCTGCAATACCAATACCAGTATCTCTTACCTCTAATACACAATTCTCGTTAGTTGGTTTGACTGTGATCCTAATCGTACCACCGGGGGGAGTAAACTTCATGGCATTTGATAGGAGATTGTACACCACCTTGTCAAATTTTTCGGCATCTAAGTATACCTGGGGACAGGGTTCTAATTCAGTCACAACCCTGAGTTCTTTCTTTTCACAATAAGGACTAAAAGACTCTACAATTTGGTTGACAAATTCCACTAAATTGCAGGGACGGAAAGAAGGCTGCATTTTATTGGCATCAAGACGTTGGAGATCTAGCAGTTGATTTACCAACCTCAGTAAACGTCGGGAATTTCGCAGAGCGATCGCACTTTGTTCTGAAGATAAACCATTACCCGTAGTGACTGCGGATTCTAATGGTCCTTGAATTAAAGTAATGGGAGTACGAAATTCGTGGGAAATATTTTGGAAAAATTCTGTTTTTTGTTTATCCAACTCTAACAATATTTCCGCTTGTTCCCGTGTTTTTTGATACAATCGAGATTGTTGTACAGCGATCGCTGCTTGAGCTGCTACTGACTTTGCTAGTTCAACCTCTGAATTAGTCCATTGGCGAGCTCTACCAATTTCACGGAGGGTAATACTACCAATACTTTTACCATCTGCCAATAGGGGAACAACCATTAGCGATCGTGATACGTCTCTCAAAGGCAGATCAAAACCTTTATCTTGTTGAGAAATATTATTCATATCTCCAACAATTACTGGTTCTTGAGTCCGCAACATTTCCTGGAGAATTGGGTTTCCCTGAATAGGTACTTGGGACTGGGGTAATTTCTGATGGTTAGGAATAGTACTATTCCCAAGACTTTGATTCTCTTTTTTTACCGTAGCATCATATAAACCCACACAGTCTACATACTCATCTTCCTCTGTCCATAAAGAGAGGACACAACCATCAACCTGTAATGCTTGTCCCAATTGTTGGGTAATAGCAGCAAAAATTTCCTGAGGGTCTAAACTAGAACGAATTGAATTAGTAATGGTATTAATTAATACTTCTCGTTTAGCCAAAGAACGCACTTGTTCATAGGCATAAGCCTGAGATAAAGCCAAAGCTGCTTGATCGGCCAGCATCATCAACATTTTGACTTCATCATCTTGCCATACTCTTTGCTCCTGTGGCTGGGATCCCTCTACTCCAGCACACTGATGCAGAGCCATGACAGCCATTAACTCTTGGCGACAAATTAGAGGTAAAATGAGACTAGAAGTAACATTAGCCTGAGCAAAAGCTGCGGCACGGTGTTGAAGTTCTACTGTATCGCCACAAATGCGTTCATCAGTGGTAATATCCTGAATTACCTGCATTTCATAGGTTTCCCACACTGTCTCAGTTAACACAGACAGGTGAGTAGTATTACTCACTGAATTTCCTGGATTTTCCTGGTTAGCTTGCTTCTGATATACAAACCCTTCATCAACCAACTTGCCATTTTGGAAGGGACGTAAAAGACATACATCCACTTCCAACATATGACCTACACTATCAACAATAGTTTGTAGAATTTGCTTATAGTCTAAAGCTCCACGAATGGTATTTGTTACCGTATTCAGCAGGGATTCTTGACGTAGAGTGCGAGTCAACTCCTGTGTCCTAGCTTTAAGAACATTATGGGTATCTAAAGCTTGACGAACAAGAACTTTCAGCTCTTCTGCTTCCCAAGGTTTGGTGACATATTTGAATACTTTACCAGTATTAATAGCATCTACCAAATCTTCTACATCGGTATAGCCAGTTAAAATTATTCTGATGATGTCTGGGTATTGAGTTGCTGTCAAACTCAGAAATTCTGTCCCACTCATCATTGGCATTCTTTGATCGGAGATGATTACAGCCACATCCCCTTCTTTTGCTAATAAATTGAGTGCATCCGGACCAGAAGTAGCTTTCAGTACCTTATATTGACGATAAAAGGTTCGGTACAGCAAATCTAGATTATCTTGTTCGTCATCGACAACCAAAATTGTCGGTTTACTTTTTTTTACTTGGGATTTCATGCACTGCTTCCCTGCTTAAATAGCAGTTGAATAAATAATAATTTGCCTGAATAAGAATAATAATTAGTCAAATAAGAGCAGAAAATTGGGATACGGAACCTCATCGGTTCATTTTTATATGAATTTCATGAATATTGAATCATATTTTTTCTCCAGGCTTGGCAGCATTTTCCGTCAGATTCTCATCACTCGTGAGTTTATCCTGTGAATTTTTGTCTGCCAATTTTTTCCCACCTCCAAAAAAACTGATAATACGATTTTTAATTTTAGATTTTATACTTCGTCATGAGTGCTCAGTCGAACGATTTGGGATTGTGAAAGATTTACTACATAAGCTTTGCTTTCTTTCCATCTGTGGCAATCATTTTTATCTCTTGGTATAAGTAAAACACCCAGTACTCAAACTTGGCTTCAATATTCCAGTTGTAGTCCTTAACGGGTGACAACAAGGATAAAATTAGGAATGGGGTTAGGTTTAGCAGGGTCAGGGTTTAGGGAAAAATAAGCTCTAATTACCCTTTGAATGTTAGATTACATCTGAGGTAAATCACATGTTACTTAAATGTCTGACCACTTTCAGGTTATTCACAGATTGCAATATGAAAAAATGGGATTTTCCCATCACCTCATAACCAACCCCCAAATCCTGTATCCATTTCAAGCTTCTTGTCACCCCCTGAGGTTGTAGCCATATCTTAATTCTTCCCGTCGTCAAAGCATTCCTAACACTTTTTAGTAAATTTGATTGACGGCAATAATTATAAATGACAGACAATTATCTAAATTGAAACTCCAAAATAAGTATATTATTAGACTTTTTATTAATCATGCAATAGTAATTCCCCTGATAATTAGCTACTCAATTTATTGATATGGTGTAGAGATATGTGTATGAATACGGGGATATAGCACTATGCGTAAGTAATAAGTAACAAGTAATAAGCAATAACTCCCGGTTCGCCCATTTGAAATTGAGTTAGTAAAAATGTAGAACGAAATAATCAGGGTTTTAGCATTTGATTTAGATTGTGAGCGCAAGTGGGTGTATTAATTTTGCCTCCAAATGTCACCAAAAAAAACCTGATAAATTTGCCTCAAGATTTGTTTCGTGCCATAACATACCCTACTTCTGCCCTTAACTTCTAAAATAGAGATAGACTTTGTTGAGATTTGTATAGTTAAGGCTAACTTGTCATGGCTCCCGCCGTCTTCATTGAAAATCTGAAAAAGTGCTACAGTTCGGTTGAAGCCGTTAAAGATGTATCTTTTCAGGTACAACCAGGAGAAATTTTTGGTTTACTTGGTCCCAACGGCGCAGGTAAAACTACTACCCTCCGGGCATTATGTACTCTGATCACACCGGATGCAGGCAAAATAGAAGTATCTGGGATTTCTGCGATCGCCAATCCTAGAAATGCCAGAAGAAGGCTTGGTTATGTGGCTCAGGAAGTGGCGTTAGATAAAATGCTAACTGGACGGGAACTGCTGCAACTACAAGCAGCACTTTATCATCTTCCTCAGTCTGCTATCCCTGCACGGATTGATGCGGTTGTAAAGTTATTAGGTTTACAAGAATATGCTGATCAAAAAACTGGTACTTATTCCGGTGGTATCCGCAAGCGTCTGGATTTAGCTGCTGGCTTGCTCCATTCCCCAGATGTATTGGTATTAGATGAACCCACCGTCGGATTAGATATTGAAAGCCGATTTATCGTCTGGGAATTTCTCCGCAAGTTGCGGGAAGCGGGAACTACGGTATTAATTACCAGCCATTATTTAGAAGAAGTGGATGCCCTCGCTGATCGGGTAGCTATTATTGATCGTGGTGTAGTAATTGCTACTGGGACACCATCAGAATTAAAAGATCGGGTAGGTGGCGATCGCATTACTTTACGTATCCGCGAATTTTCCCCTGTTGAAGAAGCCCACAAGGCTCAAGCATTATTGCAATCACTCCCATTTGTCCAAGAAATTATCATTAATAATGCCCAAGGGAACTCTTTGAATTTGGTTGTCACCCCCGAACATGGTCTAATCAACAATATTCAGGAAACTTTAAATGGTGCTGGATTACCCGTGTTTGGCATTGCCCAATCTCGACCCAGTTTAGATGATGTTTATCTGGCTGCTACGGGACGTACCCTATTAGATGCAGAATTAGCTGCTGCTGGAACCCGTGATCCAAAAGCAGAAAAGAAACAAAATATGAGATAGATGCTGAAGAGGAGTGTAGAAGGGAAGGAGGGAAGGAGGGAAGGTAATGAAAAATTACAGGCTTCCAACTCCTAACTTCCTATTTTCCCATCCAAAATCTAAAATCTAAAATCTAAAATCTAAAATTGCCATGAGTAGAACTGTTACACCTCCAAAATCATCAACGGATATTAACAATTGGCAGGAAATAGCATCGCCCCAGGGTTATGCAGATACTGCACCTAACTTTTTTGCTGAATTAGTACAAGAGACGATGGCTTTAACCCGCCGCTTATTTATTCAGCTCAAGCGCCGTCCTTCTACTCTTCTGGCAGGAATTGTTCAGCCGGTAATGTGGTTAGTACTTTTTGGTGCTTTATTCCAAAATGCACCCAAGGGTATTTTTGGAGCTACGACAAATTACGGTCAATTTTTGGGAGCTGGTGTCATTGTTTTTACTGCTTTTGCGGGGGCACTTAATGCTGGTTTACCAGTCATGTTCGACCGGGAATTTGGTTTTTTAAATCGATTGTTGGTAGCTCCCTTAGCATCTAGGTTTTCCATTGTTCTAGCTTCTGCCATTTTTATCATTAGCCAAAGCTTCCTGCAGGCGGCTGTCATTGTCACCGCAGCAGCGTTTTTAGGGGCAGGATTACCAAATTCTGCTGGCTTAGGTGCGATCGCTCTGATTGTCTTTTTACTCGCCTTGGGCGTGACTGCCATCAGTTTAGGATTGGCTTTTGCTCTCCCCGGACACATAGAATTAATCGCAGTCATTTTTGTCACTAACCTGCCATTACTGTTTGCCAGCACTGCCTTGGCTCCATTATCTTTTATGCCCAATTGGTTGCAAATTGTAGCTACCCTCAACCCTCTCAGTTATGCCATTGAACCCATTCGCTATCTTTATATTCATGGTGATTGGCAACTGAGTAGTGTAGTAATGCAAGCTTTTTGGGGTGATGTGACTTTTGGTGGTTCGTTGCTGGTACTGTTTGGGTTTGCCTTGGTATCATTACTGATAATTCAGCCACGATTGCGACGTACTTTAGCTTGAAAATGAGGGGCAGGTGGAAAAAGCTTGCTATATCTGGATTTTAGCTTTTCAATTTATCCTAACCTTAAAGCGTAGTGCTATATATTAGAAAAATTTAGTAGCGATCGCGTCCAGTTTGGATTTATAGCACTACGCAATTAGGGCGCGGACATTATTGAAGACTAAAACCTATGAGCAGTAAACTTATTACTTGTTACTTGCGCGTAGTACTATAAACAGCAGGAATTTCATATACCTACAACTAATCCCCCAGCCCAACTGAAACGGGAATTAGGGGTTTTTGCTGCGACTTTCATGGGAGTGGGTTCTATTATCGGTACGGGTGTGTTTGTAAGTATTGGCATTGCTGCTGGCATTGCTGGTGCGGGGGTGCTCATTGCATTAGTAATTGGGGCAATAGTCGCCACCTGTAATGGACTCAACAGCGCCCAATTGGCAGCCAATCATCCTGTAAGTGGTGGCACCTATGAATATGGTTATAGATATCTGAATCCGGCTTGGGGCTTTACTGCTGGCTGGATGTTTTTAGTGGCAAAGACTGCTTCTGCGGCGACGGCGGCTTTAGGTTTTGCTGGCTACTTGGTACGTATTACTGGTTGGGATGCCAACTTATTGATTCCCATTGCCTTAATCACTGCGATCGCCATGACATTCATTGTACTTAATGGCATTCGTCGCTCCCATATTACCAATGTGGTCATTGTATCAATCACACTGTTTTCTTTATGCTTTTTTATCCTTGCTTGTCTGACTCGGGGGATGGCAGAGGGTGTAAATAATCTTACACCTTTACTTACTGCTTCTGGAACTAATGTACTTCATGCCAGTGCTTTAATGTTCGTTGCCTATACAGGTTATGGTCGGATTGCTACATTGGGAGAAGAAGTGCGATCGCCCAGAAAAACCATTCCTCAAGCCATGATTTTTTGCTTACTGTTGGTAATGGTACTTTACATGGCAGTGGGAGCTGTCGGTATTGCCGCAGTGGGGGTAGATGTTTTTAATCCAGTCGATTCCTCTGCAAGAATTGCATCCCTAGAAATAGTAGCCCAAACAGTCATGGGAAAGGGTGGCGCTTTAATTGTCACCGTAGGTGCAATGACAGCTATGTTGGGAGTATTACTCAACCTCATTTTAGGTTTATCACGAGTTTTGTTGGCAATGGGTCGTCGCGGAGATGCACCGAGGTTTTTAGCCAATTTGAACCAGCAACAAACCACTCCCTACTGGGCTGTATTTTCTGTTGGTACAGGTATTTGCCTATTAGTCTTGCTGGGAAATGTCAAAACCACTTGGTCTTTTAGTGCTTTTAGCGTACTAATTTACTATGGGATTACCAATTTAGCAGCTTTACAACTAACTCCGTCAACAAGACTTTATCCCCTTTGGGTAACTTGGTTCGGTCTCGTGTCCTGTTTTTTTCTAGCTTTTTGGGTAGATTCACTAGTCTGGCAAATGGGCTTAGGTTTGATAATTTTGGGGTTAATCTGGCACAAAATTCGCCAAGGTCGGTAGAGGCAACCCTTATAAATATTATCGTATAGGGAAAGAAAAAGTATCATATTTCCCTTATCCCCTTGTATCCTCGTACCAATTTGAAAAATGATTGTGACAGATATAAAGAAAGAAAAGCTTATATAGTAATTCTTTCACAATCCCAGACAATTGTTCATAGGGAAAACCAACGCCATTCATCTACAACGCTGGCTCCCCAAGACCACACTGTCCTCAAAACCTAAAATCTAAAATCCCAAATGGTATCACTATATGCTTAGCCAGAATTAGCATCTTGGTATATTTTTAAGTTCCAAGTATAAAAACCTATTTTACCGGGAACCCGAGAGAACCTACCAATTCTATGACCTCTGGAAAGTTCATTCAGAACTGCACTTTTTATGTGTCTGATTTGTTCTTCAGTGAGTTCACCATAAATACCATCCATAATTTCCGCTACACTGAAAGCTTTTTTCGGTCTGTCTTGCAGTAATGATGACATGGCATCAATCAGGAATTTACCCTCATATTTAGGGGCTAAGGGAATGCTCCTTGTTTTCGGAATCAGCAACGGCTTCTTGGTAGTTTTTTTACCAAGTTGAGATTTAGCTTTACCTTTTTTGTGGGCTACCTTACTTAAATCGTAGGTATAACAACCTGGCTCATCTGGGACAGCAGACCAATAGCCCTTTTCTTTCCCGTGGGTGAGTGAAGAGTGAACCCGACCTTTGACTACCTTAAATAAAGTTGATTCCAAATCTCCATAGAGCGATCGCACTATAAAATCAATATGGCACACAGTTCCTTCATTCTCTGCCAATATCTTTTCTATAGCTTGAATGCGACTTAAAGCTCTATGTTGGGTTAATAATGGTATCTCTGACCAATGGCTGGGGTTGGGGTAGTTGGCTGGATATCCTTGTGGGATTGGAGAGGAAACTACTTCTGGCTCAGGTGAATCATGCAACTCCAAGCTATCTGAATCTTGCATCTGAGATGGAATAGACTCAGATTGTAGTAAATTTGCAATCCCGTTACTTGGAGGTATCAATGCAGATGGTGCAGTTTGCCTCATATCAACTAGATTATTTTTGGCGCTATCACCAGACCAATTCGATAATAAACCTTCTACATGAATCAGTTGAGCCTGTGCTTGTTTGTACAAAGTTTCATACTCTGCGACAAGAGCAGCATAATGGTCTCGTAACTCTAAAAGAGGTTGCAGAATTGGTTCCAGCAATGATTTCGGAGGAGGCTGTAATTGTGGCTTCATTGAGGTCTTGATTAAATTTCCAGTTAGTTAAAATCTATTTCGCTGTTATAAACCATCGCTCTAGGCTTGGCTTTTTGAGAGCGCATAATAGATTTTCTTGATGCTTGGGGAGGACGACATCGTTCACAGTATAAAGGTCTAGGTCCATAAGTTTCCCGTTTTGTACTCTGATTGCACTGTTTACAGACAAAGTTAAAAACCCTAGTACGAATCAGTCGTTTATGCGCTCTGACAGTGTACTCTCTAACATTTACATACTTGCTTGCCATAATCAGAAATGATCTATTTTCGTCTTATCAATATAGCTATTCCAGCAGATAAAGTCTCATCAGTATGTATCCAACTACAATTTTTGCAAACAAAACATGACTTGTGAGCTAAAAATAGAGAAAAAACATAATGAAAGATATTCAAAGATGAACCCTAGCATATACACAGACTTACTGACAGGTAACGTAAGTATATAGCTATTTCCAGTTGGATACAATACAAAAATGATTAGTAATATGTAGGACTGGCGAGGAATACACCTCACAGGAGTGTATTGGACCCAAGTGAAACGCTCCATAACCATTGCGACCCAAGGAGGCAATCCCAAACACCTGACTTATTTTAATGAGTGCGTAAGTCCTGATACAATTAATTTCCTTTGAGGATTCACAAAAACATTAATGATCATATTTATCCGAAAACGAAGATGGCGATAGTAGGAGGGGATAGAAACTCCTTTCAGTAATTTAAGATATCTTCACATGATTAATGTTGACAATCGAACTTTTCAGACTACAAATAATTACTCTAATCAAGAGCAATAATTATTAATTCTTTTGAATTGTACCTACTGGGTGAGCGATAAGGAAGCAGGCTGGTAGTAATTATCAAGCCCGTTTGAACAATTATCTATAAAATGGGGAAGAAAACTTTCATTTACATGCATAATAAAGGAGACTTATATAAGTGTATATTATGCATCGAGGTAAGCTAAAATGATTACAATTTTTAACTATTTTTGAGTTGGTTATCCCTACTAGCTAGCCAGAAAATAGGGGTTAAATGTTAGGGGTCAGGGGATAGGGAAGAAGTATCTATGACGCTTCGCGTCAAGCTGTGCTTTTCTTTAAAGCCCACAGGGCTATACATTCTTGGTTGTGTACAAACGTACTCTACAAGAAGGCTGCGCCTACATAAGGGACTGAATTG